>JAPLSF010000015.1 GCA_026398785.1 Pseudomonadota bacterium
ACCCGCTCGCTGAGCGGCGTGGCGACGGGCAGGTGGCGTCGCGTGGCCGCCTGGATCCGCGCGATCCGCGCCGGACTCCAGTGCCGCTCGATCTCGCTGCGGCCGCTCGGCAGTTGCAGCCAGCGGTCGATCAGCGCCGCGTCCGCCTCGAGGTGAAACTGCAGGCCCCAGGCCTGGTCACCCAGGCGGTAAGCCTGTTGCCGGCAACTGCGGGTCCACGCGAGCGGCACGGCGCCAGGCGGCGGCTCGAACGCATAGGCGTGCCATTGGAAGATGTAGCGCGGCGTGCGTTCGAAGTGACGGAACAACCGGTCGCTGTGCGCCTGCGGGCGCGTGTGCAGGCGGTACCAGCCGATTTCGGGGACGGCATTCGGCTGCACCCGTCCTCCCATGGCTTGTGCCAGCAACTGCCCCCCCAGGCAGATGCCGAGCACCGGCTTGCCCGCCGTCACGGCCTCGCGGATGACCTCGAGTTCGGTCCGCAGGTGCGGGAACCGGTCGGCCTGGTCGACATTCATCGGACCACCGAGCACGACGAGGCCGTCGTAGCGCCTGATGTCCGGCTGCGCATCCGGTTCGCGGCCGAAATTCACGTAGCGGATGCGGCAACCGGATTCGCGCAGCAGCGGGTCGAGGTGGCCGAGCGGTTCGGAGGCGACGTGCTGGAAGACGAGCAGTTTCGACATGTGCGGGCGCTTTGCTGCGAGGACCCGGCGCACCGGGCTGAAGTGACCATTCTGGTGTCAAGACGGCGGGACGCTCAATGCCAGCTGTTACGCGGCCGCGCACGACCTGCCGAAGGCCGGATCACCGTCGCAGGGTTGATGCAGTATTGACGCCCATGAGCGCTCACTACCCGCCTCGCCGCCTGCCCGAATTCCTGCAGTGTGACATCCGCGGCCTGCGGCATCACTTCACCCGTTGGGCAGGAACCCAGGCCGATACACCGCCGATCGTGCTGCTGCACGGTTTCATGGATTGCGGCGCGACGTTCCAGTTCGTCGCCGACGAAATCGCGCCGGCACGGAGCCTGATCGCGCCCGACTGGCGTGGCTTTGGCCGCTCTGGCTGGAACCCACAGGGCTACTGGTTCCCCGAGTACTTCGCCGATCTCGATGCGATGCTCGATTGGCTGGCCCCCGACACGCCGGTCGATCTCGTCGGCCATAGCATGGGTGGCAACGTCGCGATGATCTACGCGGGACTCAGGCCCGCGCGTGTGCACAGGCTGGTGACTCTCGAAGGCTTCGGCCTGCCCGGCGCGCCGCCGGAACTCGCACCCGGCCGTTACCGCGACTGGCTCGACCAATGGCGTGATCCGGAGCCAGCCGCGGTGTTCCCGAGCCTCGACGTATTTGCCGGCGTGCTGCGCAAACGCAATCCGCGCCTGTCGGCCGAGCGTGCCGATTTCGTCGCGCGTGCGTGGAGCGAAACGCTGCCTGACGGCCGCGTCCGGCCCTGCTTCGATCCGGCGCACAAGCGCGTCAATCCCATCCTGTACCGGCGCGCGGAAGTCGAAGCCTGCTGGGCCGAGGTGCGGGCGCCACTGCTGTACGTTGCGGGCGAGGAGTCGGATTTCCTCGAACGGCTGCAGGGTGCCGGCGCTCCGGAGAAAGTGCGCCGCCTGGTGCCGCAACTGGAGCCGCGGATCGTCGCTGCCGCGGGCCACATGGTGCACCACGACCAGCCTGCGGCGGTCGCGAGGCTCGTCCAGGAATTCCTCGACCGCTAGGGTCCTATAATCGGCGTCATGAACGTCACGACGTCCAACCTGCAGCTGCCCCTGGTCCTGTTAGCCGTCGTGCTGCTCGGACTGGTGTGGTCTGGCATCGGTCCGTACGACCGGCTGACGTGGTTGCTCGAGGTCGTGCCGGTGCTGGTCGCAGTGCCGCTGCTGGTGTGGACGGCACGCAGTTTTCCGCTGACGCCGCTCGCCTACGTGCTGATCGCCGTGCATGCGCTGATCCTGATGTACGGCGGCCATTACACGTATGCGCTGACGCCGCTAGGCAACTGGATGCAGGACGTGTTTGGCTTCACGCGCAATCATTACGACCGCATCGGCCACCTCATGCAGGGCTTCGGCCCCGCCATCATCGCGCGCGAGTTGCTGCTGCGCACGTCGCCGCTGCGTCCGGGCAAGTGGCTGTTTGCGCTGATCACGCTCAGCATCCTCGGCGTCAGCGCCTGTTACGAATTCACGGAATGGTGGGCTGCAATCGCCGGCGGCGATGCGGCGGGCGCGTTCCTCGGCACGCAGGGCGACGTGTGGGACACGCAATGGGACATGTTCCTCGCGGGCTGCGGCGCCATTCTCGCGCAGGTACTGCTGGCTCGAGTCCACGATCGCCAACTGCTCGCGCTGGACCCGGCAAACCTGCGGGACAAGCTCCACGGCTGAAGCATTGGCGTCAACCAGGTACAGGCCCGGGCGCTCCCGCCCGCCTGTCGGCTCGCAACCCACGTTGCTGCCGGTTTCGCGGGACCATGGCCGGAATGCGGGCAACCGGTCACATTTTTCCGGCCGGTGGTCCGCAGTGACCACCACAGAACAGTGAGCTGCGTCGTCCCAGCCGGCAACGGTGGCTTCTAACATTGGACGTGACGCAATCGTCGTGTCGCGAAGCCGGCCCCGTGAATCTCAGCTCAAAAGTCGTCCTGCTGCTCTGCGCGTTGTTCACCGCCTACGGCGCCGCCGATTACATCGTGCAGCGCCAGGTCATCCTGCCGAGCTTCGAGGCGCTCGAAGCGGACCTTGCGCGCACGGACATGGAGCGTGCGACCCGGGCCATCGACAGTGAGCTGACGCAGCTGCAGACGTTCTCCGCGGACTGGGGCAACTGGCTCGAAACCTACGACTTCATGGCGGGCAAGGCGCCCGATTTCATCGAAAACAACATGAACAAGGCGACGATCGAGAGCGCCGGGCTCGAGCTGGTGGCGTACCTCGACGCCGATGCCCGTTTCGTCTGGCGCAAGGGATTCAATCCGGACACACACGACGATCTCGAGTTCAGGATGCTCGCCGCCGACAGTCTGGCAACCGGACACCCGTTTCGTGACGCGATCAGGAACGGCCAGCCTGCGAAAGGCATCGTCGTGACCGAACACGGTCCGGCCATGCTGGTTGCGGCGCCCATCCTGGATGGCGCCGGCAACGGCCCGCATCGGGGCTCCGTGATGCTGGCACGCCTGATCACGCCCGCAGTCGCCGCACGGCTCGCCGAGCAGGCGCAGGTCAAACTGCAGGTCAGCACGCTGGACACGGCTGTCTCACGCACGGCTGCGCAGAAAGCCGCGAACTCGCCCCGCATCGTGCGGCGCGAGACGACGAACGAGGTCTATCGAAATCTTGCCGACATTTTCGGCCAACCCGCCGTCACCTTGCGGATCGACGTGCCGCGTTCGGTGAGTGCGCAGGGTCGCGACGCCATCGGCTACGCGCTCGGGTCGCTGTTTGCAGCCGGCGCCATCGTGCTGCTGGTCATGATCGTGGCGTTGCGCCGCCTGGTCCTGACGCCGGTCAGCCGGATGACGCAATACGCCGTTGCCATCGGCGAGGGCGACGACCTGACCCTGCGCATGGCGGTCAGTCGTCCCGACGAACTCGGCGTCCTGGCGCACGAGTTCGACAGGATGGTGGACAAGCTGGCCGACGCGCGCCGCCGCATCGGCGATCAGTCGTTCGAAGCCGGCGCCGCGCAGGTCGCGAGCGGCGTCCTGCACAACATCGGCAATGCGATGACGCCGCTGGGCGTGACGGTCGTCTGCCTGCAGGAGCGCTTGCAACATGCGCCTGCGGGCGAGATCGAGATGGTCCTGGCCGAGCTCGAGGCTGGCGTCAGCGACCCTGCACGCAAGGCGGACCTGGAGCAGTTCCTGCGGCTGGCGGTTCGCGAGCTGACACGAGTGATCGCCAACTCTGGCGCGGACGTCGATGCCATCGCGCGCCAGGCCGAGGTCATCCAGCGGACGCTGGCCCAGGAAATTCGCCCATCGGAAGCAGGTCCCGTCGTCGAGTCAGTGCGGCTGACGGAACTGGTCGATCGCAGCGTGGAGATGGTGCCGCCTGCGCTGCGCGCGTGCCTGACCGTTGAGCTCGATCCTTCGGTGGCGCAGACCGATGCGCTGCGCCTGCCCCGCATCACGTTGCAGCAGGTCTTCCAGAACCTGATCCAGAATGCCGCCGAAGCGGTGCGCCAGGCCGGGCGTGAGCACGGCACGCTGCGCATAGCGTGCTCTCTCGTGGCCGGGGCCGAAGGCCAGCACCTGTTGCTTCGATTCACAGACGACGGCGTCGGCATCTCTCCCGAGCATCTCCCGCGCATCTTCGAGAAGGGCTTTTCGACGAAGTCCCGGGCAACGAATTTCGGCATCGGCCTGCACTGGTGCGCCAATGCGCTCAACGCTCTCGGCGGCAGCATTCGCGCCGAAAGCGCGGGGCCGACGGGCGCCACCCTGCAGGTTCTTGTACCACTGCGTCAGGCAACCGCCGTGCCGGCGGCCCAGGCCGCCTGAGGCCCCTCATGGCTCCCAACAACCGTCAACCGATCCGCGTGCTGGTCGTCGACGACGAGCAGGCCGTGCTGGACGCCTATCGTCAGGTGCTCGGCAAAGCCGCTCGCAGCAGTGCCGACCGGGAGGCAATGGATGAACTGCGGGCGAAACTCTTCGTCGCCGGCGCCGGTGCACCGGCTGCCGTCGGTTCCTTGCCGCAGAGGAACCAGTTCGAACCCGTGTTCTGCAACGGCGCGGAAGCTGCCGTCGCTGCCGTGCGCGAGGCCTGTGGCGCGGGGCGTCCGTTCGCCGTCGTCTTTCTCGACATGCGCATGCCACCCGGTCCGGACGGAGCATGGGCGGCTGGCAGGATCCGCGAGATCGACCCGCAGGTCGAAATCGTCATCTGCACCGCCTATTCCGACGTCGATCCCATGGAAATCAGCCGCCGGGTTCCGCCGGAGGACAAGCTGTTCTACCTGCAGAAGCCCTTTCATCCGCACGAAGTCCGTCAGATGGCGCTGGCGCTCGGCGAGAAGCGGGCAAACGAGGAACATCGGCTCACGCAGGTCGAGGACTTCGATCCCCTCACCGGGCTGTCCAATCGCGCGCGCTTCCTCGCGCACCTGAAGGAAGCCGTGCGTGCTGCGCGCCAGCAAGACCGCTTGCTGTCCGTGCTGTACGTCGACCTCGACAACTTCCGGCGCATCAACGATGTGCTGGGGCACATCGTCGGCGACGAGATGATGCGCAACGTGGCGCAGCGGCTGCAGGAAATCCTGCGGCGCGGCGCGGTCGCGGCCAGCGCATCCCGGCCGGACGCCGGCACCGATGACATTGCGCGACTCGGTGGTGACCAGTTCATGCTCCTGCTGCGCGACGTCGGCAGCCCGGATGACGCGAGTGCCGTCGCAGCCGACCTGACTCGCCCGCTCACGGCGCCCGCACGGGCGTCGCAGTCTCCCGTAACGCTCACCGCGAGTGTCGGCATCGCGATCTTCCCGAACGACAGCACCGACGAGGAGGACCTGCTCCGGCACTCTGGCATCGCGATGTACGACGCGAAGCGGCGCGGACACGGCCAGTTCGCGTTCTTCGGTCGCGCGATGAGCGACGGGGCGCAGACGCGCTTCAGCCTGGAGCGCCAGCTCGAGCGCGCGCTCGCCGGGAACGAGTTCTCGCTGCACTATCAACCCCAGTTCGACCTCGGCACTGGACTCATCTCCGGCATGGAGGCCCTGTTGCGCTGGACCAATGCCGAACTTGGGGTCATCTCGCCGGACGAGTTTATTCCGCTCGCCGAGGAGACCGGGCTGATCCAGCCCATCGGTGAATGGGTCCTGCGCACGGCTTGCCGGCAATTCAGGGACTGGCTGGACACAGGCCTTGCGCCAGGGCGCATCGCGGTGAATGTCTCCGCGCGCCAGTTTGCCGACAGCAATTTCTGCAGGCTGGTGACGGACGTGCAGCGCGAATGTCGCCTGGCGCCCGGGCATTTGGAACTCGAGATCACGGAGTCCCTGATGATGAAGGACGAGGCGCACACCAGGCGGCTGCTGTCCGAGTTGAGGAACCACGGGATCTCGATCGCCATCGACGACTTCGGCATGGGGTACTCGAGCCTTGGGCGGCTGAGCGAGTTCTCGGTTAACCGCCTCAAGATCGACCGCTCGTTCGTGCAGAACGTCGACGGCCTGGGGCGACACGCGACCATCGTCACGGCCATCGTCGCGATGGCGCGAGCGCTCGGTGTCGATGTCGTGGCCGAGGGCGTCGAGAATTTCGGCCAGCTGCTGCAACTGCAGGACCAGAAGTGCAACGAGGCGCAGGGTTTCCTGCTGAGCAAGCCATTGCACGCCGCCGAAGCCACGGAACTGCTGCAGCGACTGGAAGCGAGTACCGCGACCAGCCGGACGATGCGCCTGCGCAGCCTCGCCGGATAGGCGGCCGCGCGCACCTGAACCCAGCCTGCTTGATCGCAGCAGGGCGGCCACGAATTCCGTTGCTTCGACCGTGCAATCGCCGCACGCGCTGTTCAGCGTCGACGGCGTCTGACCCCGACGCGCGCCGCCTCGATTGACGCTCCTGCCAATCGATGGTCTAGTCCGGCGCATCGTGTACGAAGCCAGGCACCAACCACTCCTGCCGCGGGCGACCTTCCTGCGTCGCGTCGCAAGCCATGTGGCGATGGCCGTGGCGTTGCTGGCATTGTCGCTCGGGGCCGGCATGCTCGGTTACGAGCATTTCGAAGGCCTGCCCTGGATCGACGGGTTCCTGAACTCGGCGATGCTGCTCGGCGGCATGGGTCCGGTGAACCCGCCGCTGACGGCAGCAGGAAAACTGTTCGCCGGAATCTACGCCCTCTACGCCGGGCTGGTCTTCATCGTCACGGCCGCGCTCGTCGTCACGCCGATCCTGCACCGGGTGCTGCATCGCTTTCACCTGAACGCGAAGGCTTGAGCCCATTCCCGCCCGGGTCGACGGGCCTCAGCGAATCGCCTCGTCGAACACCAGCGCGCGCACCAGTCGTACCGGCGGCGACCCGTACGACAGCACCTGGTCGTGATAGGCCTTGATGTCGAATTTTCCACCCGCGCGTCGCTCGGCCTCGGCGCGCATGTCCGAGTGCTCCTGGTAGCCGACGAAGTACGTCGACAGCTGCGCCGAGCTGAGCTGGGCGCGGACCCACTTGCCCGCGGCCTCACGTTCTTCCTGGAAGCCGGTCTCGACCATGAGCTGCATCGCTTCGTCGCGTGTCATGCCGTCGACGTGGATCGCTGAATCCATGATCGCATTCGTGATCGATCGCAGGTACCACTTGAGCTGCACCAGCTGCATCAACGGGTCGCCGCCGCGGAAACCCTGCTCCGCCATCACGCGCTCCGTGTAGACGGCCCAGCCCTCGACGAACGGACCCGAGCCCAGCATCGCGCGCAGGACCGACGGAGAGCGGTTCGAGTGCGCGAGTTGCAGGTAATGCCCCGGCATCGCTTCGTGGATGGTCAGGTTCGCGATCGAGCGCGTGTTGTATTCGCGCAGGAACGAATCGGCCTGCGCTGGCGTCCATTCAGCTGGGATCGGCGACACGGCAAAGAAGGTGCGCTGCCCCTGGTCGAGGGGGCCCGGCGAGTCGCAGTACGCGACCGCTACGCCGCGCTGGAACTCGGGCATCAGGATGACTTCGAGCGGCTCGTCGGGTACGGTCACGAAATTCTTCGCGCGCACGAACGCGGTGGTCTCGCGCAGCATCTGCTGCGCGAATTCGACCACGCCTGCGCGCGGCACGCGTTCTGCGCTCGCGACGTCGATCGCCGCCTTGATCGCGGCCTGCTGCTCGGCTGGCGTCGGGTTGGCGGGCGTCGGCGGCGCACCGGCGCGGCCGGCGAGTACCTGGCGCGAGACCTCGTACATCTTCGCCCGCGTGGTGATCGCGTCGGCTTCGGCGCGACGCCGGATCTCGGCACGACTGAGTGGCGACATCAGCGCGAAGCTGAGTTTCTCGTCGTACAGCTCGCGGCCGATGCGGAAGTCGCCTTTGGCTTGCGGGACCAGCGTCTGCTCGAGCCATTGCTGGTGCGTCTTGACCGCGGCGCGAGCATCGGCGATAGCCTGTTCGAGGCGCGCGCGGTCGGCCAGTGGCAGCTGCGCGAGATTCGGCACGACGAGTTCGTCGACCAGGCTCAGCACGCCCGGGTTCTGCCTGACCGCGGTCTCGGCGTGGATCGCCGGTACGCGCGCAGGCACGATGTTGGCGCGCATCTGCTCGAGCAGTCCGGGCAGCTGCTCGAGTCGGCTCGTCACGGAGCCGAGGCGCTGCGGGAACGGAGCGAATTCGCGCGCGAGCAGGCCGTACAGCGATTGCCCGGCGAGCTGCGTGTAGACCAGCGGATCCCACGACCAGTCGCGATATTTTTCCTCGGACCAGACCGAGTAGCGCAGCTGGTTCTCGAGCATCGCCGCGTCGACCTGGTTGGCGCGCGACAGCTGCGAGTGGTCGATCCCCTGCAGTTCACCGAGGACGCCCTTGACCCACGCGAGCGCGCGAGCGCGGCCCGCTCCGCTCAGGTCGTCCAGCTCACCGTCGAAACGGTGATCGCCGAGCTGGGTGGCCGAGACCGGCGCATACCGTCCGAACTCGTCGACATACCGCTTGCTGAGCGCATCGAAGCGGGCGTCGGCACTGGCTGCGGCGGCGAGCGCTGCCGGCTGCAGCGCGACGCAGAACGCCAGCAGTATCAGAGTGACGCAGGAGCGGACAAAGACGTGGGGTCGGCGCATGGATGACTACTCCGGAGGCCGGCGTGCATGTCGATTCCGGCGACGGGCACGCGCGAGGGCTGCAAGTGACCGATTGTCACTTGAAGTCGGGCCCCGATGCTACCGGCTGTCCACGTCCCGAGCGGGCATCGGCTATCCTGCCGCGCACCGATGAGCATCCAGCTTGCACGCCATCGCGGGTACGGCCGCGCATGAAGAACGAGCATCGCGCGCTGCTGCGCAATGCGGATTTCACGCGCTACATCCTGGCGCGTTTCCTGGGCTCGCTGGCCGTGCAGATGCAGACGGTGGCCGTCGGCTGGCAGGTGTACGAAGTCACGCGCAGTCCGCTCGATCTCGGCCTGATCGGTCTGTCGCAGTTCCTGCCGTTCGTGCTGCTGATCCTGCCGGCGGGGCACTTCGCGGACACTCGCGACCGCCGCCGCATCATTACCGGTTGTTACGTGCTGCTGCTGCTCTGCGCGCTGCTGTTGCTCGCATTCTCATGGCATGGCCTGCACAGCGCGTGGCCCGTGTTCGGGATCATGACGCTGTTCGGCGTGGCCCGCGCTTTCGCCATGCCGGCGAGCCAGGCCCTGCTGCCGAACCTCGTCGAGCGTGAACATTTCGGCGCCGCGGTCGCTTTCAATTCCTCGGTGTGGCAGGTCTCGACGATCGTGGGCCCCGCGCTCGGCGGCCTGCTGTATCTCGCGGGCGCCACCATCGTTTACGCAACCGTAGCGACCTTGCTCGCCGTATCGCTGGTGATGCTCGCGACGCTGCGTCGGGGCGGCGAAGCGGGCGCTGCAGCCAGCACGGCGCCGCTCGATCGCCATGCGCTGCTCGAAGGACTGCGGTTCGTCCGCGGCCATCGTCCCGTGCTTGGTGCGATTTCCCTCGACCTGTTTGCGGTGCTGTTCGGCGGTGCGACGGCGCTGTTGCCGGTATATGCCGCCGACGTGCTACACGTCGGTCCGAGCGGGCTCGGCTGGCTGCGTGCGGCACCAGGCGTGGGTGCGGCGTTGACTGGCGTCGTGCTCAGTGTGCTGCCCGTGACCCAGCGTGTCGGCCACTGGATGTTCGGCGGCGTGATCGTCTTCGGGTTCGCAACGCTCGTGTTCGGCGTATCGACGAGTTTCTGGATTTCGCTCGCCGCACTCACCGTGCTGGGCGCTGGCGACATGGTGAGCGTCTACATCCGCCACCTGCTCGTGCAGCTCGAGACACCCGACGACATCCGCGGCCGCGTCAGCGCGGTGAACTCGGTGTTCATCGGCGCCTCGAACGAACTCGGTGAATTCGAGTCCGGGCTCGTCGCCGCGTGGCTCGGCGCGATGCCGGCGGTGGTCATCGGCGGCTGTGCGACGCTGTTCGTTGCGTTCGCGTGGACCCGCTTCTTCCCCGAGTTGTGGCGCATGGACCGGTTCCCCGACCGGGGGTGACAACTGTATATGCATACAGTAGTCTCGGTGCATGCGGCGGGCAGACCGACATCAGGTGGAAAAAGGTCGCGGCGCGGTCACGAATCCGGCCGGCCGCTTCGAATCGACCACGCTCACGCCGCAGGATGACGGCTGGGGGAGCCTCGACGCGCCCCTGTCGAACCCTGCGACGACGCTGCTTGCCGAGTTCCCCAGGCACGCGATCACCACCAATCGTTCGCCGGATGTGCCCTTCGACCAGTTGCTCAACCCGTACCAGGGGTGTGAGCACGGCTGCATCTACTGTTTCGCAAGGCCCGCGCACGCGTACCTCAATCTCAGTCCCGGACTCGATTTCGAGACGCGCATCTTCCATAAGCCCGGTCTCGCGGCGCTGCTGCAGCAGGAAATCTCGTCGCCGCGTTACGTCTGCAAGGCGCTGCACATTGGCGGCAACACCGATCCCTACCAGCCGGCCGAGCGCCTGCTGCGTTCTACGCGCGCGGTGCTCGAGTTGCTGCTCGAGCGCCGACATCCGCTGTCGATCATCACCAAGGGCGCCCTGATCCTGCGCGATCTCGACCTGCTGCGCGCGCTGGCCGAGCGGCAGCTCGTCTCGGTCTTCGTCAGCATCACGAGCCTCGACGACAAGCTGAAGCGGACGCTGGAGCCGCGTGCCGCGTCGCCCCGGGCGCGATTGCGCGTGGTGCGGGAACTCGCGTCGGCCGGCGTGCCCGTCGGCGTGATGGTGGCCCCCGTGATTCCGGCCCTGACGGACCACGAGATCGAGCGCCTGCTCGATGCCGCGGCCACTGCGGGGGCGCGACGCGCTGCGTTTCTGTTGCTGCGGCTGCCGTTCGAGGTCGCGTCCCTGTTCGAACAATGGTTGCGTGAGCACTACCCGGATCGGGCCGACCGCGTGCTGAACCACGTGCGCGAGATGCGTGGCGGCCGTCTGAACGATCCCCGTTTCGGTCATCGCGTACGTGGCGAAGGTGCCTACGCGGCGATGGTCGGGGCCCGGTTTGCGCGGGCTTGCCGGCGTCTCGGGCTCAACCAGGAGGCCGCGCCGCAGCTCGATACGCAGCAGTTCGAGCGCGATCCCGGTGCCCCGCGACAAGGGGGATTGTTCGACTGAAGTTGACTCGGACCAAGCTGATATTTCGGCCCCAATCGTTGACGTATACTCGGACGTCCCCAACTTCGTCGCCGCTGCGAGGGTCGCGCGGCCGCAGGAGGACTGCCATGACTCACGCAAGGTTCGAGCGCCGTCTCCCGGCGAGCGTCCGCGCGCCGTGGCGCGCCGCGGCGGGAGTGGCCGTGCTCGGAGTCGTGGCGTCCGGCTGCATGACGTCCAAAGTGGACGAGACGCGCCAGATTGCCTCGCCGATCCAGGCCAACGAATCGATCGTCCTGCTCAAGAAGCCGCAACTCGAAGGCGTGGGCACCGAGGAGGCATTCCTCGACTGCGTCCAGGAGCGCCTAGGCGGCGAGCTGGTCCATCCCGAGAAGGGGCAGAGCACGCATTCGGGCAAGGCCGCTCGCACGGCGTTCAAGATCTACGGCGAGCAGGAATTCACCGACGCGTTGTTTCCATGGTTCGAGCCGAGCACGGCTCCGGCCAACGCGGATGGCCTGCACGTGCTGCTGCAGCGGCCCGGCATTACCGAGCGGCTGCAGGAAATCCGCGTCCGCTACGTCGTCTGGATCGACGGCAACACCCGCAAGACCGACGGCGGCGGCAGCGTCGCGTGCGCGATCGGGCCGGGCGGCGGCGGCTGTTTCGGCGTCGGCTGGTGGGAGAAGGAATCAGGCTATGTCGCGACCGTCTGGGACATGCAGAACGCGAGCGAGGTCGGCACGGTCAGCACCGATGTCACCGGCACTTCCGTGCTGATCGGCGCCATTGCACCTATCCCGATCATCACTCCGGTGCGCAATACCGCCTGCAATCGCCTGAGCGAACAGTTGCGCTCGTTCCTTGTCGGGGACGACCTCCTGGCCCCCGGGGCGGCCGCGGCCGGGGCGGCCGGTGCCGCGGGTTCGCGTTGACGGTTGAACCGCGGGCCTCCGGACGCATCCAAGCACGTAGGACCACAGCTGCGGGATCGTCCACGCCGGCCACCGTCCAGGGGTTTTAACGCATGCACCGCATTTCAGGACTGACGGCGGCAGTGTTCGCGGCAGCGGCCGCGCTCGCCACGAGCGGGTGCCTGACGACCAGTTCCAGTTCGATGCCGAGCGGAATGCCGAGTGGCATGCCGAGCTCATCGCCTTCGTCACCGTCCTCGTCGGGCAGTTCGTCGCCTGCGAGCCCCAGTTCGGGTGGCAGCACAGGCCAGCAGTCGCCCTCGTCCTCGGGGAGCCAGGGGTCGTCTTCGCCCTCGTCGTCGGGGAGCTCCGGTCAGCCATCGTCTTCCGGCAGCTCCGGCCGCTCCGGCGGTTCCGGGCCTCCCCCACCGCCGCAGCCGCAAGGCTGGCCCACGCCTTCGTCCGCCGGTGGTTCACAGGGCAGCACGGCGTCATCGTCCGGATCACCGACGGGTGGTGGTGCCGCTGGGGGGGCGCCCGGTTCGGCGGGCAGCGCAGGGCAGCCTGGAACGGCTGGCCAACCGGGATCCACGAGCGCGGGATCTGCAGGACAAGCAGGTTCGGCGGGCACCGCTGGCACGTCCGGCCAGCCCGGTCAGGCCGGTTCGGCGGGCACCGTCGGTAAAGGCGGCCAAGGCGGCCAAGGCGGCCAAGGAACGACGCCCGGCAGCGCGGGGGCCAATGCCAGTACGGGTGGATCGCAAACCGCGGGCGGCGCCAGCGCCGGTTCCGGCAGTGGTGGTGGCAGTGGTCCCGTGACCGCAGAAGACAAGCGTGCGGAGATCGATCGCCGCTTCGACGAAACGTTCGCCGTGTTCGACGCGCGCATGCGCAAGGAACAGGAGACGATCTCGCAGGAGCGCGCCGGCCGCGATGGCTCGGCGGGTGGCAGTGGAGCCGAGGGCGAGGGTGGTGATGGCACCGCAGGCGGCGGTGCTGCGAATGGTGATGGCGCGAACGGTGACGGCTCGGGCGGCCAGGGCGAGGAGGGTGCCGGCGAGGGCGCCAGCACCGGCGACGGCGCATCCGGCACGGGCAGTGAGGGCGGCCAGGGCGGCGACGTTGCTGCAGGCTCCGGCAGCCAGGGCGGTGGTGGCGGCGTCGGCGGCGGCGCTAAGGGCGGCGGTGGTCCCCGCGACGTGCCAGCCGACATCCCGGACGGTCGGGACGACGACATCGTTGCACGCCAGTTGCGCGAGGCCGCGATGAAGGAAACGGACCCCGAGCTGCGCGAGCGGCTCTGGGAGGAATACCGCAAGTACAAGCAGAGCACGCAGTGACGACCTCGATCAATCCCGCTGTCTCCAATCGCGCGTGGCGAGCGTGCTGCGTCGTGCTGGCCCTCGCGCTGGGTGCTGCCGGCTGCGTCGTGCAGGACGAGCGCCCGATGGCGCCCGTTGTCGCGCAGAAAGCGACGGCCGAAATTCCGCAGGCGGAACTGCTCGACGTCGGCGTGCGCATGTTCGATCCGAACATCCCGCCGGACGTGGCCGAGCAGGAAAAGCGCGGCATTTACCCGGACGTCCGCAAGGCCGAGTCGCGCTACATGCCCGTCCTGCTGCGCGACACGCTGGAAAGCACCGGCCAGTGGGGTCAGGTGCGCGTGCTGCCCGCCGCAAGCGCGGGCAGCGACGTGAACATCGACGCCCGGATCCTCGAGTCCGACGGCAGCGTGCTGCAGCTCGCGGTCACCGTGACGGACGCCACTGGCCGCACGTGGCTGCGCAAGGACTACGAAGGCCTGGCAGACACGCGCGCCTACAAGGACGTGCCGGTCAAGCCGCGCGACCCGTTCGACAACGTGTACGCGACGATCGCGAACGACTTGCTCGCCGCGCGCAACGAACTCACGCGTGAACAGCGCGTGCAGGTGCACCAGGTCGCCAACTTGCGGTTCGCGTCCGAACTCGCGCCGTACGCATTCCAGCCATACCTGGCGCACGACCCGAAGCGCGGCACGTACGCCATCGCGCGCCTGCCGGCAGAGGACGATCCGGTGGTGCAGCGCATGGACCGCGTGCACGAGCGTGATTACGCGCTGATCGACACGCTCAACGAGCACTACACGAACTTCGGCGAGACCATCGACGACGCTTACGTCAACTGGCGCAAGTATTCGCACGAAGAGCTCGCGGCCGAAGCCGAGGCGAAACGCAAGGCGCTGGCGCGTGGACTGCTCGGCGCTGCGGCGATCATCGGCGGCGTCATGGCGGGACAGAACACGAACAGCAGCGCCGGCTCGGCGGCTGCGACCGCGGCCGTGATCGGCGGCATCTATGCGTTCAAGAGAGGCCTCGACATGCGCTCCGAAATCAAGATGCACGGCGAATCGCTGAAGCAGCTCGGCAGCTCGTTCCAGAACGAAGTGCAGCCGAGCGTCGTCGACATCGAGGGCCGCACGCTCGAGCTGAAGGGCTCGGCGGAGCAGCAGTACGCGGAATGGCGGCGGCTCCTGCGCGAGCTGTACGAGAACGAGACGGGCCTGCCGGCGACGACGGCGGAAACCACCCAGCCGGCGGCCGGCAAGCGCTGAGTCCAGACCGATGACGAAGATGACGGCGCTCGCAGGCGGGCAGGTCGTGGCTGCGCGATACGAACTCACACGGCCGCTTGCGGCCGGGCACGACGGCGCGACATGGCTCGCGCGGGACACGCATGCCAACCGTGACGTCGTGCTGCGTTTCCGCGCGGGTGACGACGTGGCCGGTGAACGCATCCGCGCCGTCGTCGAGCACGCGGCGCTGCTCGCACCTCTCGCCACGCACGGCGCGGGCGACGAATCCTTCGACGTCTTCGAGTACCTGCCCGGCGGCGAGAGCGGCCGCCTGCGTGGACGTCCCTGGACGTTGATCGCGCGCCGGCTGCTGCCGGTGATCGATGCGCTGTCGCAACTCCATGCAGCGGGCTGGGTCCACGGCGATCTCAAGTCGGCCAACGTGCTGCTCGACGGCGACGGCCTGCCGCGACTCGTGGACCTCGGTAGCGCGCGCAGGATCGGAACGACGCAACCGGCCGGCGCGTCGCCGTATTCGACGAGTCCCGAGCGGCTCGACGGCGCCGCTGCGGCCGCGGCGGACGACATCTACGCCCTCGGCGTGCTGTGCTATGAACTCGTGTGCGGGCACCCACCGTTCTACCCCGACGTAACGCCCGCCCGCGTGCATGACGAAGTCCCGCCACCGGTTGCCGGCGGGCCAGATCCGCCCGAGGCCTTCCGTGCCCTGGTCGCGCGCTGTCTCGCCAAACGGCCCGCTGACCGACCGGCCTCAATGCATGTCATTCACGAAGAACTGCAGCAAATCCTCGCGACGGCATCGATTGCAACGGCGTCAGCCGCTGCACCGGGCGTTGCGGCGTGGCAGCCGCGTCCGCCCGCCGATGCCCTGCCCGTGCAGTCGCAATGGCGCCGCACCAAGGGCGACGCGCCCTCGGCAAAGTCGCTGCGCAGCGAAGGATTCCGCCGCGGCCTGCTGGTCGGCGCGATGGGGCTGGCGCTCGCGGCGGCCGGCTTCACCTTTTTCGTCTTGCCGGGTCTCGTCGGCTCGAAGACGCCGGCACCGAAAGTGCCCGCGGCTCCCGTGGCTGCGGCGCCGGCTGCGCAGCCGATCGCGGATTTCGAACGCCTCGCGGCATTGAAGCGCAAGGCGGAGGAGCGTCGCGGACCGCTGCCTGCGCGCCTGGAGAAACTCGAGCAAAGGGGCGTTGCCACCTGGGGTGGGGCGCCGTACGCGCAGGTACGCAACGACCTGTCTGCCGGCGATGCGGCGCTGACCGGGCGCGAATTCGAGTCGGCGCTTGCGCACTTCGACGCGATGGCGCGCGGGCTCGATACGCTCGAGCAGCGTTTGCCCGTGGTGGTTCGTGAACGGTTGGCCGCTGCGCAAGCCGCGTTCGATGCCGGTCGTGCCGCCGAGGCGCAGGAGAAATACGCGGCGGTGCTGCAGGTCGCGCCGGACGATGCCGTCGCACGCAGCGGCAGCGCCCGCTCGCGCGTGCTCGACGAAGTACTGCGCGAAACGGCGGTCGGTGCGCTTGCCGAGCAGGCAGGCGATGCCAAGGCCGCGATCGCGGCGTACCAGCGTGCGCTGAAACTCGATCCGGCGACGACCGTGGCGCGCGCAGGCATCGCGCGACTCGGCGCACGCGAGACCAGCGACGCCTACGCCACGGCGATGGCGCAGGCCATGGCCGCGTTGGCGCGGCGCGACTACCCCGCGGCGCAGAACTCGTTCGAACAGGCGGGACGCATCCGGCCCGGCACGCCGGAAGTCGCCGATGGCCTGCAGCAGATCCGCCGCGCCACCGAAACGAAGTCACTGACCTCCATCGTCGAGCGCGCCGCCGCGGCCGAGCGCGCGGAGCAATGGTCGCAAGCGCTTGCGCTGTATGGTGAGGCGCTCAAGGCCGAACCGGCGCTGCGGCCCGCGCAGGAAGGGGTGGAGCGTGCGGAGCCGCGCGCCATGATCGATGCCGAACTGCAGTCGTTCATCGACAAACCCGATCGGCTCTACAGCCCTGCAGGCCGGGACATCGCGCGCAACGTGCTCGAGCGCGCGGCCCGTGTAGCGGCGCCAGGCCCGCGACTGCAGGCCCAGCAGGCGCGCCTGACCGAGCAGTTGCGGCAGGCCGAGACGCCGGTCAAGGTGGCGCTGGCGTCCGACAATGCGACGGACGTGCAGATCTACCGGATTGGTAAGCTTGGGCTCTTTGAACACCGGGACCTCGAGCTGATGCCTGGCCGCTATACCGTTGTTGGCACACGCCAGGGCTATCGTGACGTGCGCAAGGAGCTGAACCTGCTGCCGGGTGCGCAGCCGTCCACGCTCGTGGTCCGCTGCGAGGAGCCCATTTGAGTTCCACCGAACTGATCCTGCGCGATCCACTCGGCGAGCGCGCGCTGTCGGCTGCGGATTTTCCCGTAAGTGTTGGCGGCCCCGGGCACACGATCGTGCTGCCGGGCGCGAGCGCGGGCACGCTCGCCTGGATTGCGCTGCACGACGGTCAGTTGTTCCTGCAGCCGGCGGAAGGATGCGCACCCCCTCTGTGCAATGGCGTGCCCGTGTCGCGTCCGGCGTGGCTGCATGAAGACGATGTCATCGATGTGGCGCGTGGACGACTGCGCGTCGGCGCGCGCGATGGCCGGCGCATCCTCGACGTCGAGGATGGCAGCGGCGGCAACCTGACCGTTCCTCCTGAGGCGCCGCTCGTCGACGTCGTCAGTGGCGGCGGTGACGACGGCGACGAACGCATCGACGCCGTTGCGTTCCGTCGACCTGCAGCGCAAGCCGCGTCCGCGCGACGCAGCGGGCCATGGCTGGTCGGCGGTCTGTTCGTTGCGGTGCTCGGGTGGGCGACGTGGTTTTTCGCGACCGGTCACGCCGTGAAGATCGATGTCGCTCCCGCCGACAGCGCGGTCCGGTTGCACGGCGGACTCGTCTTGCCCGTGGGCGGCAACCACTTCGCGCGTCCCGGCGAGTACACCGTCGAGATTCAGCGCAAGGGCTATGTGTCCCTGCGCGCGCCGATCAAGGTGACGGACGCACCGAACCAGTCGTTCCAGTACCGGCTGGCGAAGCTCCCAGGCATCCTGCAGGTGCAGTCGCCGGTCGCCGCTCGCATCAGCGTCGCGGGCAAGGACGTCGGCTCGGCCCCCGGCGAAGTCCGGTTGCCGGCCGGCCGTCACGAGGTACTCGTCACGGCGCTGCGATACCTGCCGTTCAAGGCGACCGTTGACATCAAGGGCATGGAACAGCGGCAGTTGCTGACGGCGAAACTCATCGCCGCTTGGGCCCCGGTCACGGTACTCACGGAACCGACGGGCGCCACGGTGCTCGTGGATGGCAACGCGCAGGGCGCCACTCCGGCGCAGCTCGAACTCGACGCGGGCACGCATCGCATCGAACTGCGCCAGGCCGGATTCAAGCACTGGGTGACCGACCTGCAGGTAGTCGCGAACCAGCCGCAGACGCTGGGCCCGGTGCGGCTCGGCCTGCCCGACGGCACGCTGATCGTGCGCACCGATCCGGTGGGTGCCAGCGTCAGTGTCGGTGGCGCTTTCCGTGGTCGTGCGCCGGTCACGCTCGATGTGCGGCCCGACGTTGCGCTGGCACTGGTGGCATCGCGCGAGGGCTACGAACCCGGGACCACGCAGTTGACGGTGGGAGCGGGCGAGCGACGCGAAGTGCAGTTGTCGCTGACGCCGATCTTCGGCGAAGTCACGGTGATGGCGGAGCCGGCATCTGCCGAGGTGTTCGCCAACGGCCGTTCAGTCGGAAAATCCGGGCAGGCCATCAAGTTGCCAGCCGCACGCACCGACATCGAAGTACGACTCGCGGGATTTCGTCCATATCGCACGGCCATCACGCCGCGCCCCGGCCTGCCGCAGGTGCTGAACGTGCGGCTCGAAGCGGGACAGGTCGCGGCCGTTGCGCCGCCGGCCACGGTTGCCGCAGCGGCGGGCGGTGCAGCCGCCGCAGGCGCAGCGAGTGGTGACGGCGCGACCGCCTCAGCGTCGAAAGCCCTCGCGCCGACGATCCGCACGAAGTCCGGTGCAGAGTTGCGGCTGCTCGGGCCCGCGAGCTTCACGATGGGCAGTCCGCGCCGCGAATCCGGTCGCCGCGCCAATGAGTCGCAGCGCGCGGTGGAGCTGAGGCGGCGCTTCTACCTGGCGACGCGTGCAGTCACCAACGGTGAATTCAAGCAGTTCCGCGCCCAGCACCGTTCGGGTTTCGTCGGGCAGAACTCGCTCGAGCTCGAACGCCATCCCGTCGTCAACGTGACGTGGCAGGATGCGGCCGAGTACTGCAACTGGTTGAGCCTGCAGGACGGCCTGCCGCCCGCGTACCAGTCACAGGGCGGCAAGCTGGTGCTCGCGCAGCCCGCCACGACGGGCTACCGGCTGCCCACCGAAGCCGAGTGGGAATGGGCGGCACGCGCGAATCGCGATGGTTCGCTGCGGAAGTATCCATGGGGTGACGCGCTGCCGGTGCCGGCGGGCGCGGGCAACTTCGGCGACCGTCGGGCGCAGCCGCTGCTGCAGACGGTCCTCGCGGACCTCGACGATGGTTACCCGGCCACGGCGCCGACGGGCTCGTTCGCACCGAACCCGCTCGGGTTCTACGACCTGGGCGGCAACGTCGCGGAATGGACGACGGACCTCTATGCGGTGCAACCTGCGAGCAGCACGGTGGTCGTCGATCCGCTGTCCGCCGCGCCAGGCAACATGCACGTCATCCGCGGCTCGAGCTGGCGTCACGCTACCGTGACGGAGCTGCGGGCTGCCTTCCGGGATTCAGACAACGGCCGGCGTGACGACGTCGGCTTCAGGATCGCACGCTATGCCGAATAGAAGAGAACGACGCTCCACTCCCGTGTCGCTGGCGCCGCTGATCGGCCTGACGATCCTCGCGGCCGGCCTGGCGTTCGCGCAGCAGAACCTGCCCGTGCCGGCGCCTGCGCCGACGGAGCCGGCGGCGACGGAACCCGCTGCCGGTGCGGAGGCCGCGGGTGCGGGCGAAGCTGCAGCGGGCAAGGCGGGCGACGAGGCGCCGGCCGCCAGGCCCGCCGCCGCAAAAGGTTCGCCGCAACGTTTCGAACCTACCGAAAAAGTCCGTCCCGACTTCGACGTCGCCTTTCCCGTCGACATCTGAACCACAGGCTCCAGCGCACCATGAAGAAGTTCAAGACCAGTGAGTTCATGTTCGAGGTCTTCTCGCTGATCGTCATCGTGATCATCGTGCAGGGCTTCTACGCCACCGTCGTGCGTCCGCAGGCCGCTGCGGTCGCCGCCGTGGACGCGGCGAACATGGCCAAGGATCCCAACTACGCACCGCCGCGCAACCTCTACATCATCATCAAGGACTACGAGCAGGAGGTCTGCTTCATGCTCGCGTTCTGGTCCGTGGCGATCATGGGGTACAAGGGCTTCTCGCTGCGGCGCGGCCAGCAACTGCTGGGCGCAGACCTGCTGCGGCTGCCGGAAGGCATGAAAATCCTGCCCGAGGACTCGCGCGACTACGCGCGGCAAGTCGAGGCCCTGCCCGACGACATGCGCGGCGAACTGCTGCCGCGCGCGCTGATGAGCGGACTGCACCGGTTCGGTGCCACGCGCAATATCCAGGACGTTTCGTCGGCGATTCACGACACGTGCGAACTCGAGTTCGGCCGGCTCGACGCAGAACTCGCAATGGTGCGCTACGTCGCGTGGGCGATCCCCGCCATCGGCTTCATCGGCACCGTGCGCGGCATCGGTGAAGCGTTGCAGCAGGCGCACAAGGCGGTCGAAGGTGACGTCTCCGGCGTGGTCGCGGGCCTCGGCCTCGCTTTCAACTCGACGCTCGTCGCGTTGGGCCTGAGCATTCTCGTGATGTTCATGCTGCACCAGATCCAGCTGCGCCAGGAGCGCGCGGTGCTCGACGCCGAGGCGTTCCTCGACGAACACGTCGTGCGCCAGATGATGGTGAGATAAGCGGCCACGCCATGAGTCTGCTCGCGGTCGAACTGAATGACGCCGGACTGCTGCTTGTGCGAACGGGCGACGACGGCGACCCTGTGCTTGTCGGCGAGGAAAGCCCAGGACTCGCGGTGCTGCACGAGGGTCGTGTCCACGTCGGTGGCGACGCCGTGCGACGCTACCGTATCGCGCCGCTGCACGCACAGAACCGGTTCTGGCAGTCGCTCAGTCTGGAGCCGTTGCCGTGGTCGGCCCGCGGCATCGCGACGGCGGCCGACCTTGCGCACGCGCACCTGTCCGCCGTGCTCACGGCGCAAACTCGACACGGCGCGGAGGAGTTGTTGCTCGCCGTGCCCCCCGGCTATACGCGGGAGCAGCTCGGCCTGCTCGTCGGCGTCGCCAACGAGTGCGGCGTGTCGGTGCGTGGCCTCGTGGATGCCGGGCTTGCCGCGGTCGCCACGGTCGCGCCGGCACCCTGCCTGCTGCACCTGGACTTGCAACTGCATCAAGCGACGGCGACGCTGATCGAGGCGTCACGCGCCGAAGGCACGTTGCGCCGGACACGCTACGAGTTGCTGCCCGGCGCCGGCGAGCTTGCCTTGCGACAGTTGATGGCCGAGAGCATCGTAACGGCGTTCGTGCGCGAGACGCGGTTCGATCCGTTGCACCAGGCGGCGTCCGAGCAACGCCTGCACGACCTGCTGCCGTCCTGGCTGCAGGCGCTCGCCACGGTCGACGAGATCGCGGCCGAGATCGAAGTGGGCTCGACGACGCACCGCATTTCGCTCACGCGCGCACAGCTCGAAGCGGCCGTGGAACCGCTGAGTGACGCCATCCTGCGACTGGTGCAGGCCGCGCGTCCGCCGGGTACCGCCCTGCATCTCTGCTTCTCGCCCCGGGTGGCAGCGATACCCGGCCTGGTCGGCCGGCTCGCCGCGTTGCGGGACTGCGTCGTCGTCGAACTGGCGCAGGGCGCGCCGGCGATCGGAGCATTGCGCGCAGCCGCAGCCATCGTCCGTCCTGTGGACGCGATCGCGCTGGTGCACCGCTTGCCGCTGGCGGACGCGCGGGACTCGACTGCACCCATTGAGCCTGCGTCATTCGCGGTGCCCGCCGCTGCCGTGCCGACGCACGTGCTGTTCCGCGGGCGGGCATGGCCGATCACCGCGGTGCCGCTGTCCCTGGGTTGGTCGGTGGGCGCCGCGCCGCGCGCGCTGACCCTGCCCGCCGGTATCGCCGGTATGTCGCGTTCCCACTGCACGCTCGAGCTGCGTGACGGCCAGGCCTGTGTCGTCGATCACAGCACCTATGGCACCTTCGTCAACGACGAACGCATCGGTGGCCGGCTCGCGCTGCAGGTGGGCGACGTGCTGCGACTCGGCGCGCCCGGTGTTGCGCTCGAACTGATCCGCGTGTTGTCGGACCATGGCGCGGCGTAGAAAAAAGTTCGACATCTTCAGCATGTCCTTCCTGGACACGATCTGCTGCGCGTTCGGCGCGATCGTGCTGCTGTACATGATCCTGAATGCACAGGGCAACAAGGCTTTCAAGGACCACGACTCAGAGCTGCGCGCCGAGGTGAACAAGCTCGAGGAGGAAGTGCTGCAGGGCTTTGCCGACCTCGTGGTGCTGCGTAACAGCATGAAGACGACGACGACCGAGGCCGAGCGCGCGGAAGGCCTGTCCGACCGCGTGCTGCAGGAAACCGAGAAGACCAGGGAGCAGCTCGCCGACGCGGACAAGACGACGATCTCGCGCCGCGAGGCGATCGAGAAGCTCAAGGCCGACCTGCAGCAGATCGACGAGGAAAAGAAGCGGCTCGTTGCCGGCACGCCGGAGCCCGGCAAGCCGGGCAACCGGGTGAAGGGATTCGTCGGTACCGGCGATCGTCAGTACCTGAGCGGCCTCAAGCTTGGTGGCGAGCGCATCGTCATCCTCGTCGACGCCTCGGCGAGCATGCTGGACGAAACGGTCGTCAACGTGATCCGGCTGCGCAACATGTCGGAAACGCGCCGGCTGATGTCGGAGAAATGGCGGCGCACTGTGGCCACGGTCGACTGGCTCACGACGCAGATCCCGCCCAAGTCGAAATTCCAGGTGCTCGCGTTCAACGTGAAGGCATGGCCGGTGGTGCCCGCCAGCACCGGGCGCTGGCTCGACGGCAGCGATGCACAGGCATTGACCGACGTCGTGGTGAACCTGCGCCGCACGGTGCCCACGGAGGGCACGAGCCTCGAGAATGCGTTCACGCTGATGAACTCGTTGAGCCCCGCGCCCGACAACGTCTTCATCATCACCGACGGCCTGCCGACACAGGGCGCGACGCCGCCGGTCATCCGCAAGACGATCGATGGTGACGGGCGCCTCAAGCTGTTCGAGCGCGCGCTGGCCAAGTACCCCAACCGGGTTCCGGCCAACGTGATCCTGATGCCGATGGAAGGCGATCCGGCCGCGCCAGGCGCGTTCTGGACGCTGGCCCGTCGCACCAACGGCTCGTTCCTGATGCCGGCGAAGGACTGGCCATGAGAAGCCGCCGGTCGCGCGATTTCGAAGTGTTCAGCATGTCCTTCCTGGACACGATCTGCTGTGCGTTCGGCGCGATCATCCTGCTGTTCATGCTGAGCAAGTTCGGCGAGCCTGCGGCGCTCGAGAAGTCGCGGCAGGACCTCGAGGGTCGCTTGCTGAAGCTGCAGGAAGAGCGCTACGACATCCGTGGCCAGACCGAGATCCTCAATCGCGATCTCACCGAACGCGAGCGACAGCTGTCGGAGGTGAAGCAGAAGCTCGCGCGGCTGCGTGGTGATCTCAGCGACGTGAAAGGCCAGTTCAAGGCAAGCGACCAGGATGCCGAGGTGGCGAACAAACTGCAGGGGCAGCTGGTCTCGGCGCAGCAGCAGCTCACCGAAGAGATGAAGAAGGTGCTCGGCGCGCAGTACCGGCGTGCGCCGCAGGATGCAGTCGCCGGCCTGCCCGTCGACAGTGAGTACATCATCTTCATCATCGACACCTCCGGTTCGATGGCCAACTACGCCTGGCCGCTGATGCTGCGCAAGATGCAGGAAGTGCTCGACGCCTACCCGCAGGTGAAAGGCTGGCAGGTCATGAGCGACGAGGGCACCTACATGTACCCGTCGTATCGCGGCCGCTGGCTGCCCGACACACCCTCGCAGCGCAAGCTCGTGGTCGACCGGCTGCGCGACTGGTTCCCGTTCAGCAATTCGAGCCCGGTCGAGGGCATCGTCGAAGCGATCCAGACCTATTACGGCTCGGGACGGCGCATCAGCTTGTACGTGCTCGGCGACGAGTTCACCGGATCCTCGGTGGACTCGGTCGTGCGGACGGTCGACCTGATCAATCGGGAAGACCGGACCGGGCAGCGCAGGGTGCGTATCCATGCGCTCGCGTTCCCGGTGCGTCCGGACGCACCGCAGTTCACCAGCGTGCGTTTTGCAACACTGATGCGGGTGCTCTGCGCGCGCAACGGCGGCACGTTCGTCGGGCTGAACGAGCCTGCCAGTTACCGGCGCTGAGGTGTATCTTGGCGCGCATGCCTGGTTTGTTCACATCGTGTCCCGGATCGCACGCATTGCGCAGACTGGGAACGCCGGTCGCAGCGTTGATCATGACGCTGCTCGCTGCCTGCGCGCCCACCACGTTCGAAACCCAGTCCGACATCCCGCAGCCCCTGGTCGAGAAGATCCCGATAGTGATTGGCGTGCACATGCCGGCCGAGTTCACCGACAAGGTGTACCAGGAAAAGCGCGAGGGTGGCGGCGGCGAATACAGCATCGGCCTCGGCAAGGCGCAGTCTGCAGGGTTCATGCGGGTCCTGAACGCGATGTTCAATCGCGTGGTGCCCGTTGCTTCACCGCAGGACGCGGCGGCGATCGATCCGGAAATCCGCGGCGTGCTGGAGCCGGTGCTCGAGGACTACGCGTTCGTGACACCGGTCGACTCCGGCACGCCGTCGTATGCAGCGAGCCTGCGTTACACGATTCGACTCTACTCCCCGCAGGGCAAGCTGGCGGAGAGCTGGACATTTACTGGGTACGGGTCGCAGCCGGCGAGCCAGTTTCCGGGCAAGGGCGGCGAGGCGCTCGCCGTGGCCACGCGACTTGCGATGCGCGACGCCGGTGCGAAGCTCGCAGCCGAATTCCGCGAGCAGGCGATCGCACGTGGACTGCTGCCTTCGGTGCAAGCGGTTACGCCGCGAGAAGTGGAACTGCCGCCGCCTCCGCCGCGCTACTAGCGACAGGTGTGGCAGTCGCGTGGCGGCTGTTCGCGCGGGCAGGCCAGGTCTATTCGCCCTGTTGCGGCGTGGCTGGAGCGGCGGGCTTCTCTGCCGGCGGTGGCAACAGCAGGATCCATGGCTGGCTGAACTGCACGCCCGGGGTCGCGACCGGTTCGCCGTTCTCAAGGCGTGGCCGATAGCGCGCGGTGCTTTGCAGCGACAAAGCCGTCTTTTCGCCGCGCCTCTTGTCGCCCGAGTCGTCGATCACTTGCGGCGCCTCCACGCGGCCCAGCGCGCTGACCGTGTACTCGACGACCACGTTGCGCACCTCGACCTCCGTGGGCGGGCGCTTCGGGTACCGGTTCCAGTCGTCGGGCCGGAACAGGTGCAGCAGGACGGGCTGGCCGAAGATCGCCTCGGTGTAGCTCTTGCCATTCAGCTTGTCGGTCACGCGCGCGGCCGCGCGCCACGCCTGCTGGTAATGACTGCGCGCGCGATCCGGCTGATTGCGCACCTGATACCAGTCGCCAATCTGGGTCCGTACGTTCAGCACCGCCACGGGTGATGGCGCCGCGGCCTGGTCGACGATCTGCGCCGCTCGCAGCAGCGACCGTTCGCCTTCGCCCGCCAGCGACGCGGGCGAAACCTGGACCGGCACCAGCATCGCAGAGGGGTCATGAAACAGGGCCTCGCGTTGTTCGTCCGGGGATGCCAGCGGCTGCGCCGCCGGATCGAGCAGTTGCCGGCGATTGCAGGCGGCGATCGCAAGCAATGGACCCACGAGGAGCGGCGAGTTCGGGCCTTCGGCGGCTTCCACGATCTCGATCGCCTGCCGCAGCGTACGCCGCGACTGGTCGTACGCTCCGATGCTCGTGTACCAGCGCCCGATCTCTTCCAGGGTCGGGGCGAGCTGCGGGCTGCTACCGCCATACTGGCGCGTCGCGATCCGCAGCAGGTATTTCTGCGCCTTCAACGCCTCCGGGTACCGACCGAGCTCGGTCAGGGAATCGATGTACTTCTCGACCAGCGGCACCTGTTTTGCCGTGAGCAGCCCTTCGTGCCGGCGCTTGAGGGCGATCGCCTGGTCGAAGCTCTGCACCGCGAGATCGTGCCGATTGCCGTCGTGATAGGCCGAAGCGAGGCCGGCGTAGGCTCGTGCCAGCCGATCGTGCAGTGGACGGCCCGAACTCTCGATCAGCTTGATCACGCGCAGGTACGTGGACTCGGCACCGACGTAGTCATCGGACAGGTTCTGGACCATGCCGAGGTTCATCAGCGCAACCTGCACCTCTTCGGCCGTTGGCGTGGTGGCCTGCGCCGCTGCGAGTTCGAGCACGCGCTCGGCATGCGGCACGGCCTCCGCGTACCGTCCGGCGTCGAACTCGGTGCGGAAGCTCGTGTAGGCGTCGGTCGCGCTGGCGGTCGCCGGGTTGCCTGCGGCGTTGCCCGGAGGCGTCGCAACCGGGTCCGCGGGAGCAGGGGGGGCGGACTGCGCGAACGCGGTGCCCGCCACGGCGAGGCCGGCCCACGCGGCCGCGACGAGCCATTGGCGCCGCGCGCTGGATCCGGACAACACGGTGTGGAGACGGTCACTCACCGCGCCAGACTGACACGCGCGCGGCGTGGCTTCAATCGGTCAGCGGCGCTGGAACAGGTAATGCGAGACGAGCCATTCTGCGCCGCCGCGATAGCCCCACAGTTCGGCGCACGACATGAAGAAGACGCGCCAGTACACCCACCACTTGCCGGCGTCGGCCTTGCCGTAGGTGGACTCGAACAGCGGCAGGATCGCGGCGCGGGTCCGGTCCATGTTGGTCAGCCAGGCCTCGGCGGTCTTCTGGTAATGCACGCCGGGAACGTGCCAGTGCTCGCGCAGGTGCAGGTCGGACTGGAAGTACAGCAGCAGGTCGTCGCTCGGCATGATGCCGCCCGTGAAGAAGTACTTCGACATCCAGTCACCGGGCCCGTCTCCGGCGCCCGTGACCTCGAACGGGTAGGCGAACTCCTTGTGCGTGAAGATGTGCACGAACAGTGTCGCTTGCGGCCGCATCCAGCCGGCGATGCGGTGCAGCAGCATCTCGTAGTTGCGCATGTGCTCGAACATCTCGACCGAGACCACGCGGTCGAAGCGCCGCTCTGCCGGAAATTCGAGCACGTTGGCGTCGCAGGTGATCACTTCGACATTGCGCAGCCCGCGCTCCGCGGCGCGCGCATCGATGAATTCCTTTTGCGTGCGCGAATTCGAGACGGCAGTGATGCGCGCAGCTGGAAAGTGCGCCGCCATCCACAAAGTGAGCGAACCCCAGCCGCAACCGAGCTCGAGGATGTCTTCGCCATCGCGCAGTCGGGCGCGCTCACAGGTGAGGCCAAGCATCGCAGCCTCGGCGTCGTCGAGGCTCGTGACGCCATCGCGGTAATAGCAAGACGAATACTTGAGGTGCCGGCCGAGCACCTGCTCGAAGAACGCGGTCGGCACTTCGTAGTGCTGCTCGTTGGCCTCGCGCGTGGCGATCGCAACGGGGCTCGCGCGCAACCGTTCCACCAGTCGCATCAGGCTGGCCTGCTGCGCCTCGACGCTGCTCTTGCGTTCGTCACGCAGTCGTTCGGCCAGCAGCCGGCGGATGCCGAAGCGGATCACGGCATCGGGTAACAAGTCCCGCTCGAGCAGGCGCAGCGACAGCGAAGGCATGGGTGGTCTCAGCGAGAGGGGCGCAGCAGCAGCTTGGGCGCGGTTCGGCCGTTCATGCAGGCCGGTTCGCCGGGCGTCGTGGCGCGGATTCGGCTTCAGTCGCGGGCGTAGAGCGCGAAGCTGCCGTAACCCACGACCCGCTGACTGTCCCCGGCGGTGTCGCCCGAGGTCCGGCGGTCGAGCAGGCGCACTTCGAGGTCGCGATGTCGCGCGACCTCCATCAGTCCGTTGATGCTGTCGGCCCCGCAGGCCTGCGCTGCCGACAGGTCGCTGCGGCGCTCGACTATGGCCTGCGCGGTCTGCCGGTCGAGCGCCTGTGCCTCGAGGTGGGTGTGATGGTGGCTCAGGTCCGAACTGACCACGATCAGCGTCTCCAGGCCGCCCCAGACCGCCTCGAGCGCACGTCCCACCTGCTCGGGCGGGGCGAGTCCCACCGCGATCGGCAGCAGGTCGAAGTCCGTCAGCACGGACTGCAGGAAGGGCACCTGGACTTCGAGCGAATGCTCGAGCGCATGCGGCGCGTCCGCGATGCCCGCGAGTCCGAGTTCTCGCAGGCGCCGGCGGCCCTCATCGTTGACACCCACCTGGCCGAACGGCGTCGAGAAGTAGTCGCAAGAGGGCATGGCGAGGCCCCGCATCTTGACCCGATGGCTCGGACCCAGCAGCACCACGTGGCGGATAGAGCCCGCTGCCGCGCCCGCGAGCGTCCGATACGCCGAGGCTGCGACGGCACCGGAGTACGCATAACCCGCGTGCGGCACGACGAGCGCTTTCGGCAGGCGAGCGGCGGTCTTGCAGCCGCTGCCGAGCAGCGTCTGCACCGCGCAACGGAGGCCGTCGGCATCCTTGGGGTAATAGAGGCCCGCCGCGGCAGAGGGCCGCACGCCGGTTGGATCTTTGCTCGGAGCTGGCATTCCGCCCCCCAGCGCATTGCGCGCCGCGGACGACTATGTCGTCCCCGTCCGCTCATCGCCAATCGTACGAATACGCATCCGGTGCGGGGCAATTCCTACAGCGCGGCTGTACAAGTGCGCTCGCGCGCCGGGTGATGCCTACCGCCGTCGTGATCCGCGCGACTTCGCCCGCAACGACACCGGCACGTTCGCGTGCAATTCATCGAGCCACACCGTCGCTGGTGAATCGCTGGGAGCGCGCCAGTCGCCGCGCGGGGAGAGCGACCCGCCCGAGCCCACCTTCGGACCGTTCGGCATTGCCGAGCGTTTGAACTGGCTGCCCTGGAAGAACCGCTTGAGGAATACCTCGAGCCACTCGGTGATCACGGCGAGATCGTACGAACGCCGTTCGCCGGGCGGCACCGTGTCCGGCCACGCGCCGGTGCCGGCATCGCCCCAGGCGCAATGCGCGAGGTACGCGACCTTGCTCGGCCGGTAGCCGAAGCGGCTGATGTAATAGAGGTGGAAGTCCTGCAGTTCGTACGGACCGACGACGGCCTCCGACGATTGCTCCGGCTTGTCGCCCGCGCCCGGCACCAGCTCCGGCGAGATCGGCGTCTCGACGATGCGTGTCAGCACGCCGATCGTGGCGGCATCGAACTGCCGCGCGCCGACCAGCCAGCGAATCAGATGCCGGATCAGCGTCTTCGGTACCGACGCATTCACGTTGTAGTGCGACATGTGGTCGCCCACGCCGTACGTGGTGAAGCCGAGCGCCAGCTCCGACAGGTCCCCCGTGCCCAGTACGAGCGCGTTGTGCCGATTGGCGAGCCGGAACAGGTGCGAGGTGCGTTCGCCCGCCTGCACGTTTTCGTAGGTGATGTCGTGGAGGGGTTCGCCCTGCGCGGCCGGATGACCGATGTGCTGCAGCATCAGTTCGGCGGACGGGCGGATGTCGATCTCGCCTGCCGTGATGCCGAGCGCCTGCATCAGCGCGTGCGCATTCGCGAACGTCTGGCGGCTGGTGCCGAAGCCCGGCAGCGTGTAGCCAAGAATGTTGGTGCGGGGCAGGCCGAGCCGATCGAACGCACGCACGGCGACCAGCGCGGCCTGCGTCGAATCGAGTCCGCCCGAGATGCCGATGACGACGCGCTTCAGTCCCGTGGCCGCAAGCCGTTTGCGCAGCGCCTCCACCTGGATGTCGTAGACCTCTGCACAGCGCTCGTCGCGCTGCGCCGGGTCGGACGGCACGTACGGAAACCGTTCGATGCGGCGATCGAGCCGCACGTGGTCTGCCGGCACGTCGAGTTCGATCTCGATGCGTCGATAGCCCTCGAGCTGCCCGCGATGCGCCTGCACGCAATCGCCAAAGGTCGTCCACCGCATGCGCTCCTGGCGCAGGTGGTCCAGATCGAGGTCCGCCGTGATGAAGCCGCCCTGCAACGGAAAGCGCATCGACTCGGCCAGTCTCGCGCCGTTCTCGTAAATGAGTGCGTGGCCGTCCCAGGCCAGGTCGGTCGTCGATTCGCCCGGGCCCGCGGCCGAGTAGAGGTAGCCCGCGACGCACTTCGCCGATTGCGAAGCGCAGAGCAACCGACGGTAATCGGCTTTGCCCACGGTGACGTCGCTCGCCGACAGGTTCGCGATCACCGTCGCCCCGGCCAGCGCCGCGTAGGTGCTCGGCGGCAAAGGAGCCCAGACGTCCTCGCAGACTTCCAGGCCCAACACGAAGCCGGGCACGTTCTTCGCCTCGAACAGCAGTTGGGTACCGAAGGGCACGGTCTGCCCGAGCAGCCGGATCGACGTCGCAAGGGCCTGTGCCGCCGGCGCGAACTGCCGCTTCTCGTAAAACTCGCGGTAGTTGGGCAGGTAGCTCTTGGGTACGGCGCCCAACAGCTCCCCGCGGCGCAAGAGCACGGCGCAGTTGAACAGCCGGTCATCCACCCGCAGCGGCATGCCCACCGCGAGGGCAATGGCGATTTCCTTGCTGGCCTCGACGAGCGTGCCGAGGGCCTGGACCGAGCCGTCGAGCAGGGCATCCTGCTGGAACAGGTCCTCGTTCGAGTACGCGGAGATTCCCAGTTCGGGGAATACCACCAAGATCGCATGGTTTGAGGCTGCTTCACGCGCGATCCGCACCATTTCGACGACGTTTGCCGCGGGGGAGGCCACTTCCACGCCTGGGGTGGCCACCGCCACCCGGACGAAGCCGTGGCGGTAAATGGAGTGGAACGGCAGTTCCGAGAGCTGCGGCACGCGCGGGCGGCGGGTTTCCAGGGTCGGGGGCATGCAGGGATCTCTTCCGGTCAGGTCGAAAGTGTCGGCTTCCCTGCCGGAGCGGGCAAGCGCGATTCTGCGACCTGGGCCACAGCGGACAAACAGTCGGCGTGGCTAGTGTTACCTGCAGTCTGCAAGGAACTGTCGTGACCACCTCTTTGTTCGACCGTGCCAAGGGCATGTTTTCGCGTGAGGAGCCTGTCGCCGCCGACAAGGCGCCCAAGCCCGTGGCGAAGAAGGTGATGCAGACGTTTCATGCGGTCAGCATCCAGCCCGGTCGGCTTTGCTGCCACGAGGCGCGGGTCCTGCAGGGCCAGCGCTTTCTTTCGCGCGAGGCACCGCCGCTGCCGCTCAAGAACTGCACGTGCGATAGCTGCACGTGCCTCTACCAGCACCACGATGACCGCCGCACCGGGGCCCGGCGCGCGCGCGACATCGGCGTGGCGATAGACGGTTGGACTGAAGACGACCGGCGCAGCCAGCAGGGTCGCGGCCGCCGCAAGATCGACAAGTCCGGCTGACCCGGCCGCGGCTCAGCCGCGCCGGCCGGCTACGACCGCATCACTCACGAACGGGTTCGTCCGCCGCTCGTGCCCGAACGTCGATATCGGCCCATGCCCGGGCACGAAACGCACGTCGTCCCCGAGCGTAAACAGCTTTTCACGAATCGAGCGGATCAGCGTGCCGTAGTCGCCGCCCGGAAAATCGGTGCGGCCGATCGACCCGGCGAACAGCACGTCACCGACGAATGCGATCTTGTCGGCGGCACAGTGGAACGTCACGTGGCCCGGCGTGTGACCCGGGCAATGCTGCACGTCGAATTCGACGTCGCCGACCTGCACCTTGTCGCCCTGGTCGAGCCACTGGTCGGGCACGAAGCTCTCGCATTGCCCGAAGCCGAACATGCGGCCCTGCTCGGCGATGCCGTCGATCCAGAACTGATCGCCCGGATGCGGGCCGATGATCGGCAGCCTTAAATCGCGCGCGAGCTTTGCCGTGCCGCCGGCATGGTCGATGTGGGCGTGCGTAAGCAGGATCTGCGTGAGTTTCACGCCGTGCTTGCTGGCCGCGGCGAGCACCTTCTCGAGATCGCCGCCCGGGTCGATCACCGCGCCTGCCAGCGTGCGCGGGCACCAGACCAGCGAGCAGTTCTGGGCAAAAGGCGTGACGGGAATGACGACAGCCTGCACTCAGGCACCCCCCGGCGATGATTCCCGCGGCGTGGACGGCGCGTTGCTGCGTACGCCCCCCATCAGCGCGATGCGCATGCCTTCCTCGACCGAGAGCGACGTCGTTTCGATGAGTTCGCGCGGCAGGAAGATCGTGTAACCGCCCACCATGTAACTCATCGGCAGGTAGACGGCGACCATGTCGTCGCCGGCCGGATTCGAGCGACGCAGCATTTCGTCGGACTCGGCGGTGACGAAGCCGATGACCTTGCCCGGTCCGAACTGCACCAGCACGACGCGACGCAGGTCGCTGCCATGTCCGGACGAGGGGAAGAACCGCATGAAGTCGCGGATTGCGAGGTAGATCGTCTTGACGACCGGGATGCGCGCGAACAACGCGTCCGACATGCGCAGTGCACGGTGCACGAACCAGGCGTTGACGCTTTCAACACCGTATTCCAGATTTTGCGCATGCTGTTCCTGCTGCCGACGGGCAGCGAGTATGCGTCAGCGCCGCCGCGCCCCGCCACCGCATCGCTTATGATTCGCGGGTTCACGAAATCGAGTTCGATGCGACCCATCCTGCCCCGTCTGCTGCTGTCCTGGCTGCTCTCCGCCGCGCTGCTCACCACGCCCGGCGTCGCAGGCGCGCGCGACCGTGACTACCTGCCGCCCGAAGTCGAGCAGGCCATGAAGCGGCAGAAAGTGCCTGGCACCAGTCTCAGCGTGTTCGTGCGCGAGGTCGGCCGCGAAGAGCCCCTGCTCAGTTACAACTCGACCGTGCCGCGCAATCCGGCGTCGACGATGAAGGTCGTCACGACGTACTCGGCGCTCGAATCCCTCGGGCCCGCCTACACGTGGCGGACTCGCGCGTACGCCACCGGCCCGATCCGCGACCAGGTGCTCGATGGCGACCTCGTGCTCGTGGGTGGCGGCGATCCGTTCATGACCCAGGAGCGTTGGTGGGCGTTCGTGGGTGGCTTGCGCCAGGCCGGTATCGCCCGCATCGCGGGGGACGTCGTCATCGACAACACCTACTTCGCGTCCCAGGGCGACGATCGTGGCGCTTTCGACAACCGTCCTTACCGCTCGTACAACGTGCTTCCCGACGCATTGCTGGTGAATTTCCAGACGGTCACCATCAATGCGGTACCGGATGCAGCCACCGGTTCCGTGCGGGTCAGCGCGAACCCATGGCCCGCGAACCTCGCGATCGACAACAACGTCCGCCTCGATCCGGGTGCATGCAAGCGTGGCGCCGGCGGCATCGTGGTCGCAATGCCCGAAGGCGCGACCGGCAACCGCATCGAACTGGCGGGCCGGTACGCGGCGGGGTGCGGTCAGTACTCGGTGCCGCGTGCCGTCATGAAGGCGCCCGACTACGCGTACGGGCTGTTCCGCACATTCTGGCAGCAGTCAGGTGGGACGCTCGGGGGCGGCATGCGCCTCGGCACGCTGCCGGCCGCCGCGAAGCTGCTCTACTCGAACGAATCGCTGACACTCGCCGAGGTGATCCGGCTCGTCAACAAGTACTCGAGCAACTCGATGGCGCGTGCGCTGTTCCTGACGATGGGCGCAGAGCGTTACCCGGGCCGTCCAGCGACGACCACCGCCGGTCGTGAAGCCGTCATGGCATTCCTGGCGCAGCGTGGCATCGCCGCGCCGGAGCTCGTGCTCGAGAACGGCTCGGGGCTCTCCCGCAATGAACGCATCAGCGTCGCGACGATGGCCGAGGTGCTGCTGGCCGCCTACCGCAGCCAGTACATGCCCGAGTTCGCCGCGTCGCTGCCGCTGTCGGCCACCGATGGCACCCTCAAGCGCCGGTTCAAGGCGCCTGAAATGCAGGGCCGGTTACGCCTGAAGACCGGGACGCTCGAGGACGTCACGGCGCTCGCCGGTTTCGTCAACGCGGCGAGCGGACGGACCTTCGTCACCGTCGTTATCCTCAATCACCCCACGGCAGCGGAGGGTTCCGGCGAGGCGATCCAGACGGCCCTCGTGCAGTGGGTTTTCGGCCAGTAAACGACCGGGGAGCGGGGTTCACCGACATGGCTTACGACACCAGCAACATCTTCGCGCGCATCCTGCGCGGCGAGATTCCATCGCATAAGGTCTACGAGGACGAGCATACGCTCGCGTTCATGGACGTCATGCCGCCGCGTTCATGGACGTCATGCCGCAGGCGGACGGCCACACGCTCGTCATCCCGAAGGCCCCGGCCGAGAGCATCCTTGACGTGCCACCCGCGGCACTGGCTGCGACGATCCTGACGACCCAGCGCGTCGCCAAAGCCGTCAAGAAGGCTTTTGCGGCGCCCGGCATCCTGGTCGCGCAGCTCAACGGAAGCCCGGCCGGCCAGTCGGTGTTTCACCTTCATTTCCATGTGGTGCCGCGCCACACGGGGCTCGACCTGCGCTTCCATGCGCGCGACATGGCAGATCACAAATTGCTGGCGGAGCACGCCGCATGCGTGCGGGCCGCGCTCGATTGACGGTGTATGCGTTCCGGCACGAGTCCGGGATCAGGGGAGTCTGACGATGCACAAGCAGCTGTATGAAGTGCCGGCGACATTCGCGGCCAGGGCCCGCTTTCGCAAGGACGACTACGAGCAGGCCTATGCCGAATCGATCCGCGACCCGGAAGGCTTCTGGGGCCGCATGGGCCAGCGTATCGACTGGGTGCAGCCGTACACGAAGGTGAAGGACGTCAGCTTCGACGCGCACGATTTCCACATCCGCTGGTACTACGACGGCAAGCTCAACGTTTCGTACAACTGCCTCGACCGCCATCTGGCAGCGCGCGGTGACAAAACGGCGTTCATCTACGAAGGTGACGACCCGGAGGTCTCGCAGCACGTCACCTACCGCGAGCTCTATCACCGTGTCTGCAAGCTCGCCAACGCGCTGAGGAGCCTTGGTGTGCAGAAGGGCGACCGCGTCACCATCTACCTGCCGATGATTCCCGAAGCGGCCGTTGCGATGCTCGCGTGTGCCCGCATCGGCGCGATTCATTCGGTGGTCTTCGGTGGCTTCTCGCCCGATTCGCTCGCGGGCCGCATCGCCGATTGCGCTTCGACCGTCGTGATCACGGCGGACGAAGGCGTGCGCGGCGGCAAGAAGGTGCCCCTCAAGGCCAACGTGGATCAGGCGCTGTCGGCGCCCGGCACCGAGACGGTCAAGCACGTGCTGGTCGTGAAGCGCACCGGCTCGAGCGTGGCGATGTATCACCGCGACCAGTGGTACGAGCGGGTCGTCGATGCGCAGCCGGATGAATGCGAGCCGGTGGCGGTCGATGCCGAAGACCCGCTGTTCATCCTCTACACCTCCGGCTCGACCGGCAAGCCGAAGGGCGTGCTGCACACGAGCGGGGGCTACCTCGTCTACGCGGCGTTCACGCACGAAGCCGTGTTCGACCTGCGCGAGGACGACGTGTACTGGTGCACGGCCGACGTCGGCTGGGTCACGGGCCACAGTTACGTCGTGTACGGGCCGCTCGCGAACGGCGCGACATCATTGATTTTCGAGGGTGTGCCGGGTCATCCGGGTCCC
>JAPLSF010000046.1 GCA_026398785.1 Pseudomonadota bacterium
GGACCCGTGTCACCCTCGAGCGCCTTCAGCGCCGAGCCAATCACGATCGGCGTCACATCGCCCGGGAAGTCGTACTTCGACAACAGCTCGCGGACCTCGAGCTCAACCAGCTCCAGGAGCTCCGCGTCATCGACCATGTCCGCCTTGTTCAGGTACACCACCATGTACGGAACGCCCACCTGGCGCGCCAGCAGGATGTGCTCGCGCGTCTGCGGCATCGGACCATCGGCCGCCGACACCACCAGGATCGCCCCGTCCATCTGCGCCGCACCCGTGATCATGTTCTTCACGTAGTCCGCGTGCCCCGGGCAATCCACGTGCGCGTAGTGCCGGTTCGGCGACTGGTACTCCACGTGCGCCGTCGAAATCGTGATGCCGCGCGCCTTCTCTTCCGGCGCCTTGTCGATCTGGTCGTACGCCATGTAGGTGCCGCCGTGCGTCTCCGCCATCACCTTCGTCAGCGCTGCCGTCAGCGTCGTCTTGCCATGGTCCACGTGCCCAATCGTGCCCACGTTGACGTGCGGCTTCGTACGCGCAAATTTTTCCTTAGCCACGACCGATTACCTCTAGAAAATTCGTCAATCTATTCAACAGGGGTTAGGGGATAGGTTTCCTGTGACAAACCCTATTCCCTAACCCCCATCCCCTGGTCTGGAGCCCACGACCGGAATCGAACCGGTGACCTCGTCCTTACCAAGGACGTGCTCTACCGACTGAGCTACGTGGGCCGCCTCTGCAAACTCCAGAACCCGTTCCTCGGCATTCCGATTGGAGCGGGTGATGGGAATCGAACCCACGTACTCAGCTTGGAAGGCTGAGGTTCTACCATTGAACTACACCCGCAAGCGCTCGCCGGTCTGGTCGCCCTGTCTGGTCGTCAAGTCTGGTCCCAAAGACCCACTCCTCTCCGCTACTCTCTGGTACTGGTGGAGGGGGAAGGATTCGAACCTTCGAAGGCATAAGCCGGCAGATTTACAGTCTGCTCCCGTTGGCCGCTTGGGTACCCCTCCGCGAACAGAGAGCCGCGTATTCTCGGGGGACCGGGCGGCCGTGTCAATCCAAAAACCACCGCCCATCCCACTGGAGCACCTGATGGAAACCCGCAAGCTCGGCCGACAGGGCCTGGAAGTCGCCGCCCTCGGTCTCGGCTGCATGGGGATGACCGGCATTTACAAGACCGGGGCCGACGCGGCCGAGTGCGAGGCGACCCTGATCGAGGCAGTCGAAGCCGGGGTGACGCTGTTCGACACCGCCGAGATCTATGGGCCGTTCACCAACGAAGAACTGCTCGGGCGGGTCCTGGGCGGCGCCCGGCGCGACAAGGTCGTGCTGGCCACCAAGTTCGGCTTCGACCTGACCCAGACCACCGGCTCCGGCTGGGGGCTGGACAGCCGTCCGGAGCATATCCGCGCGGTCGTCGAGCAGTCCCTGCGCCGGCTCAGGACCGACCGGATCGACCTGCTGTACCAGCACCGGGTGGACCCGAAGGTTCCGATCGAGGACGTCGTCGGGACCATGGCGGAGTTCGTCCGGGCCGGCAAGGTGCGCTACCTGGGGCTGTCGGAGGCCAGTGCCACGACCCTGCGGCGGGCCCACGCCGTGCACCCGATCAGCGCCCTGCAGTCCGAATATTCCCTTTTCGAACGAGGGGTTGAGCGCGCCGTGCTGCCGGCATGCCGCGAGCTCGGCATCGGCCTGGTGCCCTATTGCCCGCTCGGCCGCGGCTTCCTGGCCGGCCAGCGGACCAGGGCCGAGGAGTATCCCGAGGGGGACTACCGGCGCCATCACCCGCGGCTGCAGGAGAGCAATTTTGACGCCAACCTGCGGTTGCTGGAAAAGCTGGAAGGGGTGGCGGCCCGCGCCCGGGCGACCCCCGGCCAGGTCGCACTCGCCTGGCTGCTGGCCCAGGGTCCGGACATCGTCCCGATCTTCGGCACCACCCGCCGCACCCGCCTGCGCGAGAACCTGGCGGCGACCGGAGTCCAGCTTGCCTCCTGCGACCAGTTCCTGCTCGACCAGGTCTTCGCGCCTGGCAACGTCGCGGGCGCGCGTTACCTGCCGGCCGGCATGGCGACCCTCGACCGCGACCCCTGACCGAGGGAGCCAAACACAGCTTCAGGTGCCGGATGGCGCCGGTGCAAACGCGAGGTCGACAATCTCGACGTCTGTTGGCGCCAGGGGTCGGCCGAGAAACATGGCCCCGACGCGCGCAAAGCGTTCGGGGCCATCGGTCGCGAGCAGCGTGACGCTGCCCGCGGCCTGATCGTGACGCAGCACGCCACGCTGGGCGAGGACCTCCGCCAGCGCGGCCGCCGTCGTCGCCGCCGAATCGACGATCGCGACATCGGGTCCCAGTACTTTTCGCAGCGTGGGCGCGAGCACCGGGAAGTGGGTGCAGCCGAGCACGAGCGTGTCGGGATGCGCGACTGCCGCACCCGCGACGAAGATCTGGTCCAGATAGCGGTGAATCACGCCTTCGACGATCGGGCCGTCGGTCCAGCCCTCTTCCGCCAACGCGACGAACAAGGGACAGGCACGCGCGGTGACGACGGCGTCGGGCCGCCTGCGCGTGATCGCAGCCTGGTAGGCGCCACCGCGCACCGTGCTCTCCGTCGCGAGCACGGCGATACGCCCGGAACGCGTCGCCCCGCAGGCGGCCGCAGCGCCCGGTTCGAGTACGCCGATGACCGGCACCGGGTCGAATTCCTGCGTGAGCGCATCCAGTGCGATGGCCGATGCGGTGTTGCATGCGACGACGAGACATTTCACGCCGCGCTCGTGCAGCAGGCGCGCAGCCTGCAGGGAATACTGCCGGATCGAACCGGGACTCTTGCTGCCGTACGGCAGCCGCGCGGTGTCGCCGAGATAGACGAAGTCTTCGCCGGGCAGCCGGTCGAGCAATGCGCGCAGTACGGTCAACCCGCCGACGCCCGAGTCGAACACGCCGATCGGCGAGGAGCTCGGAATCGCCTGGTCGCCTTGGGTTTTACTGCGCATTGATGTCCACATTTTCCGGCGGTTCACAGCATAACTGACGCTGCAATAGACATAACGCCAAGGCACGCGCCAGGGCCTCTTCCCTCCTGACGCGGGCCGTGCATAATGGCGCGGCAAGAGCCCTGCGCATCGCATAAAAAAAGAGCAGACGGGGAGCCGTGGAGAGAAGACTGACAACGCGCCACCGAGCGCGCACCACCGTCTACGTGCTCCTGCCGGGGAGTCACCGTCGTCTATGCCGCGCGCGCAACCTTAGCGCCACGGGCGTCTTCGTCGAGACCGGCGACATGGGCCTGCGCAAGGGCCAGACCGTCGAACTTGCCTTCGCCATCAGCCTCGGCACCATCACCAAGCTGCATCGCCGCACCGCGGTCGTCGCGCACGTTTCGCGCGGCGGCACCGGCCTGATGATGCAGAACCACGGCAGCTGAACGCACCTCAGCCGGCGCGCCAGAGGCTGGCTTTTCCGCGGTTACGCAACGCGCAGTGCCGGTAGGCACTACCCCCGATTCATCGTTCCCGCACCGGGCCTACTGTCAGGGTTCGGACCTGTTTCGCTCGGACGAGCGTGAGGCTCACCCGCGCCGCCGCTGCGATGCGTTCGTGCGGCGATGACAACAACCACACCAGACCGGACCGTTGCCGATGCGATCGATCGCGTGCTCGAAGCCGAGCACGTCGCCGCACTGACGATCGTCGCAGCCGAGACCGCCGCCCGCTCGAGCATCGACGCAGCACGTGAAAAGCGGCGCGACATCCTCGAAACGGCACGGCAGCGCGTGATGCGACTGCACGAGCGGGCGCAGGCGCGCCTCGCAGGACGACTCGCGCAACTCGATGCGAATCCATCCACCGCGACACTCGACGCGGCCGCCTTGGGCGCCGTGGCGGCCGATGCGCTCGCGGCGGTCGCCGAACGGCTCACCACGGAGGAGTCGGCGTGAGCGCGGGCAGCGGCCATTTCGCGTATTCCCAGGCCCGTCTGCAGGCGCGTTTCGGACAATCCGCCGATCCCGCCGACCTGCAGCGCGCGCGCGCCGCCCGCGACCTGGCAGGTTTCCTCAGTGCCGTGCGCGCTACTGCGCAGCGACGCTACACGACACGCCTGGCACCCGGCATGGATGCGCACGAACTGGAGCGGCACCTGCGCTACGAGTGGTCAGCGCTGGTCGACGAAGTGGCGCGCTGGCAGCCCAAGCCCTGGCAGGAAGCCATCCGCTGGATGCGCTGGCTGCCCTACCTGCCGGCGCTGCAGAAACTTGCCCGCGGCGGCCGACCTCCGGCATGGGCTCGGGCGGATCCGGTGCTCGGTCACATCGTCGCACTCGATCCTGCGCTGCGCGGCGCGGCGCTCACCGCTTCGCCGCTGCAACCGTTCCGTCCTGCACTGGCAGCAGAGGCGGGCGACGTCACGGCTGCCTGGCTCGACCATTGGCGGGCGCTGTGGCCCGAGGGCAGTCGTCACGCACGCGCCCTTGACCTCATCGCGCGCGATGTCGCATTGCTCGACGCGAAGCTGCGGGAAGCAGTCGGCGGAGATAGCAGAGAGTTGCAGCGGGCGCTGTCGCTGCGATTGCTGCGGGCCTTCCGCAATCACCCGCTGTCACCCGCTGCAGCCGTCGCGTACCTGGGCCTCGAAGCGCTCGGACTGCTAGGCCTGCGCGGTGGAGTGATGCGCCGCGCCGTCGTGATACCGGGGCCCGCATGAGCCTGCGCTCCGCCACCGCCCGCTGGTTCGAACTGCTCACCTCGCGCGAGGAACTCGGCGCAGCGCTCGATTGCCTGGCGCGGACGCGGTCGGTCGAGTTGCAAGCCTACAGTCGTGCCGAATCGCGCCTGCCGCTCGGCGACCTGAAGCGCGTGCTCGACGAATTCGAATCGCTCGCGCGCCGCTTCCGGCCGTGGTGGCCGGCGGCGTTGCCCTGCACTGTGGATGCCGAACACGCACTTCTCGATGCCCCGCAGGCCGCGCTCGGCAAGCTGCGCACATGGGCGACGGCGGCGGAGCCGGTCGTCGCGGAACTCGAGGCGCTCGCGCTCGAGCGGACGGAAATCGAAACGCTCGAACGCTTGTCCGCAATCGCTGGACCGGCACTGCCGCGGCTCGATCGCATGGCGTCGGCCGGACCCGTGCTCGCGAGTCGCATCTACGTGCTCCCGCCCGGCACCCCGGCGCTGTCGTTGCCGCCTGCATTGATCAACCAGTTGTGGACACCGGAACCCGGCCGCGAAACCTACCTGCTGGCCGTCGGCCCCAACGAAGACATGGGCGAACTCGACGCCGCACTGGCGGCACGCAAGGTTCATCGCATCGCGATCCCGGCGGACCTGCCGCAGGACCCAGGCGAATTGCGCGCGAACCTGCAGCAACGACGCACGGCACTCGACACGCGGGAATCCTCGGCACGCGCCGCGCTGGCCAGGCTCGACGCAGAGCACGACGTGCCGGCAGCCCTTGGCGAAGCCGCGCTGGCCGCATGGGTCGTGACGCACGTGCCGGAACTCCCGGTGACGGAACACTTCGCCTGGATCACCGGTTGGTGCTCGGCGCGTGACGATGGCGGACTGCGCGCAGCACTCGACCAGCAAGGCCTGCACTACCTGCTGCGAATGACGGACGCGCCGGCTGGGACGGTGGCTCCTTCCGTGTTGCGCAACCCGCGCTGGGCGCGTCCGTTCGAAACCATGACGGGGATGATGGGCGTGCCCGCCGCGGGGGATGCGGATCCAAGCCTGCTCGTCGCGATCCTCGCGCCGTTGATGTTCGGCTTCATGTTCGGCGACGTAGCGCAGGGCGCCATCGTCGCACTCGCAGGTTTCTTCCTGGGCAAACGCATGCCTGCGCTGCGCCTGCTGTTGCCGGGCGGACTGGTCGCCATCGTGTTCGGTTTCGCCTTCGGCAGCGTGTTTGCGCGCGAAGACGTGGTGCCCGCATTCTGGCTGCAGCCACTGTCGCAGCCACTGCCGGTCCTGGCCGTGGCACTGGGCTTCGGCGTCGCAACGCTCGTGCTCGGTCTCGCACTCGATGCGCTGCAGTACTTCTGGCGCGGACAGTTGCGGCACTGGTTGCTGTGCGACGCTGGCTTGCTGGTCGCCTACCTGGGACTGGTCGGCGCCGCGCTCGACCTGCGCGCCCTGTGGCTGCTGCCGCTCGGCATCGCGTGGTCGTTGGCTGGTGCAGCGTTCACCACTCCCGCGGCGCGCATCGCGGCCGTGGGGCGCGCCGCGGGTGAATGCGTGGAGCGGCTGCTGCAGCTCGGCGTCAACACGGTTTCCTTCGTACGCGTCGGCGCGTTCGCGCTGGCGCACGCGGGACTGTGCTCGGCCATCGTCGGCATGGCCGAAGCCGCGGGACCGGGGTACTGGCCGGTCCTGATCATCGGCAACGCCGCAATCATTGCGCTCGAAGGCCTCGTCGTCAGCATCCAGACGACACGCCTCGTGCTGTTCGAATTCTTCATCCGCTTCCTGACGGCGCGCGGCCGACGCTTCGAGCCGCTCACGCCGCCGCCGGCTTCGCTTCCTGGAGGCACGCCATGAAACTGCCCGCACGCTGGATCCTTGCCCTCGCCACCATGACGACGGCAACCGTCGCGGTGGCCACGTTCACACTAATTGCCGCCTGGCCCGCCCTCGCGGCCGAGTCAGCCGCCGTGCCGCCCGATCCCGACGTGCTGCGCTGGGGCTTTGCCTCCGCTGCGCTCGCAGCGGGACTCGCAGCGCTTGGCGCGGGCTACGCCGTGGCGCAGGTCGGCACCGCCGCCCTCGGCGCACTCGCCGAGAAACCCGACCTCTTCGGCCGCGTGCTCGT
>JAPLSF010000303.1 GCA_026398785.1 Pseudomonadota bacterium
CACGACCCCTGCGCCCGGGGACGAAACGCCAGCCGAAGCGCAGGCCCGCAAATTCCAGCGGGAACTGAGTGCCGGCCTGACCTCGCTGGTGCTGCTGTCCGTGCTAGCCGATGCGGACACGGATCTCTACGGGTATGAGATTGCCCGCAAGCTCACCTCGGACGAAGCGCCAACGGCTCCCTTCAAGCAGGGCGCCCTCTATCCGGTGCTGCGCAACATGAGCGGCGCCGGGCTGCTGTCGAGCCGCGTGGTCCCCTCCTACTCCGGACCACCGCGCCGCTACTACCGGATCACACCGCTCGGGCGCGAGGTGCTCGCCGCCTGGCGCGAGACCTGGCTCAGCACCCGCACGTTCGTCGATACCATCGTCCAGCATTCCACGTTCGCCGCACAGGAGATGCCGTCATGACGGCCGCGACACCCCGCACCGTCGAGGAATACCTCGACCTGCTTCGAGCCGAACTGCAGGGCGCCGATCGCGCGCTGGTACAGGACGCGCTCTACGACGCGGAAGAACACCTGCGCGCGGAGCTCGCGCAGCATCCGGAAGCAACGGAGGAGACCATGCTGGGCCGGATCGTGGCGAGTTACGGCGCACCCGGCGAAGTCGCCGACGCGTACCGCTCGAACGAAACCCGTGTCCAGGCCGCGCTGCGCACGCCGCCGCCGAAGCCGAAGCACACGACGCTCGGCCGCTTCTTCGGCGTGTACTCCGATCCGCGCGCCTACCTGAGCATGGCTTACATGCTGCTGGCGCTCGCCACTGGCATCTTCTACTTCACTTTTGCGGTGACAGGCTTATCGCTCTCGGCCAGCTTCGCGATCCTGATCATCGGCATCCCGTTTTTCCTGCTCTTCATCGGCACGACGCGCGTACTGGCGCTGGCGGAGGGCCGCATCGTGGAAACGCTGCTCGGCACCCGCATGCCGCGCAGGCCCGTGCACCCCGGCCCGCCCATGGGATGGATGCAGCGCGTGCTCGAAATGCTGAAGGATCCGCGCACCTGGGGCACGCTGCTGTACCTGCTGCTGATGCTGCCGCTCGGCGTGTTCTATTTCACGTTCGTCATCGTCGGCATCGTTTGCTCGCTCGCACTCACGATTGCTCCGATCGTCGTGCTCCTGTACCACGCCGGCCTGATCACGATCGACGGCACCGTCGAGTCGCCGCACCCGGCGTTGTTGCCACTGGTATCGATCTTGGGGATAGTGCTGCTCACCGTCACGCTGCATCTCGCACGAGGCATCGGTTATCTCCATGGCCAGTTGGCTAAGTCGCTGCTCGTCCGTGCGCCACGCACGGCGGACGAACCCGCTGTCGCCTGAACCTTCGCCACGCGCTGCGGCGGCGGCATGCTGCGCCCTGCTCGTCGCGGGGTGCAGCCACGCCGATACCGCCGGCGGCACGCCCGCTCCCGGAGCCCCGGCAGAAGTCTTCTGCGCACCCGCACCGGAAGGATTCCTGCGCGCGCGCCTGCAGGGCGCCATCGATGCCGAGATCGACTGGTCGGCGCCCGCCGTCGCGCAATGCCTCGGTGGCCCGCGACCGGGTGGCGATGGGGTGCGGCTGGTCTACAAGGGCGCCGTCGATGCCGCCCCGCTGCTGATCGTGATCGGCGTCGCTAACCTGCTGCCCGGGACATCGGCGCGCAACGTGGCGGCCAACGTGACGCTCGTGCGCGAGGGCGCTGGCTCGTTCTATTCCACGCAGGGCGACGACAAGTGCGCGCTCGACGAGGTGCACCAGGAACCAATCGAGGGTCACGACGGTCGATACCGGCTGTCGGCGCGCGGCTACTGCACGCAACCGGCTCGCGCGCTCGGCGCGAGTGACGCGGGCTCCGTGCTGGTCACGCGTTTCGACGTGTCCGCACTAGTCGATTACCCGCAGGACCGAGACCCATGACCGCCCGACTCTCCGCCCGTCTCTCCGCCCGACTGGCCGTCCGACTGCTGTTCGCGCTCTGCGCAGTCGCGCCGTTCTCGCTGGGTGCCGCGCCCGCAGGAACCTTGCCGCTCAGCGCATTCCCGCGCGAACGCATCGCGGTCGAAACCCGCGCCAGCTTCCGCCGTCACCTGTTCGAAGCCTGGCGCGCAGAAACACCGCAGACGCGTGAACAGGGATTCATGTTCGTCGAGGACCGCGCAGTGCGCCCGGACCAGGCGATGATCTTCACCTACGACCCGCCCGAGCACGTCGCGATGTGGATGAAAAACACGCTGCTGCCGCTCGACATGCTGTTCGTCGACCAGCGCGGCTGCGTCGTCACGATAAAGCAGAACGCGAGGCCCGGTGCGCTCGCGACGATCGAGTCGCGCGTGCCCGTGTCGCTAGTGGTGGAACTCAAGGCCGGGACGATCGCGGCGCAGGGCATCGCGGTTGGCGATCGCGTGCTGCGGCTCGATGCGGGCTGGCCGCCGACAGAGCAGTCCTGCACGAAGGCCGCAGGCTAGTTTGGCGATCCTTTCAGCCGAGTCCCGCAGTTCCCCGAGCGGCACCGGTCCACTTCGGCGCCGGTCTGCGGGTACGCCTTGATCTGGAATTCGCGGCGGCCGTAGTCGACGACGAACTTCTGCACGGTGCCGAGGACAGGTCGCTGAAGGTCACCGGAATGTTGCGCAGGCGCGCTTCGCCGATCGTGATGCTCGGCGTCGCGTGCGTGACGCCGCTGGCCGTTCCTGGCGTAGCTCCAGTCACGACCGAATCTCGCCGGTCGCCCTTGCGGGTGCCGCCCAACAGCGCCTGCTGCAGCTGCAGGTTGCCGATCGTGTATTCGGCGCCGGAGTCGATGATCACGTGGGTCTTGACGTTGCCCACCCGCCCAGCGACGAGCAACAGCCCTTCGTTGATCATGCGTGCCGGCACCGTCAGGTACCCGTGCGGCGCGCGCCGGAGGTCCGACAGTCCGATCTTGACGCGGTCGTGGCGGAAATCGACCTCGATTCGTGACTGTTGCAGGCCGTCGATGCCGAGGATTCCGTCGGCGTCTGCGAACACTGCGCCGGTGAGCACAGGCATCTGTTGATCGACCAGCACGATGCTGCCTACTCGCAATTCGTCCACGACTGCCATGGGGACGATGGCGGAACCCGTCACCCCGTGCACTTCGACCGTGCCGGTGCCGGCCGCCTCGAGTCCGAGCAGCGTGGCGAGCCTTGACGACAGCACTGAACGATTGGCACCCAGATCGATGATGAACCGGTATGGGCCCGAGCCGTTCACCTCGACGGATGCGAGCATGCGGCCGACACGATCTGGGCGCGTGGGAGCGGCGTAAAGGGGCTGGTCGCGCGCAACCGGCTCAACATCGTTGGCATCTGCCAGGGACGCCGTCGGCGGCAGTCCCAGCAGCAATAACGCCAGCAGCGGCAAGTGCGGCGTGCGGCGCGGTAAGGTTGGCGGCGAGGCGGGGCACATGAAAGGTTCGACCTCGTGCGCTTCGATCAGTTGCACGCAGCAGCTGCACTCGGGTAACGCATGCGGCCACCCTGCTACTCTTGGCGCCCGTCCGATCTAACTCTCATCGTTGGCACCTGGCAAGTCGGCATCGAATCATGAACACGATCGCAACGGCGACATTGCGTAAACGTGCAAAGTGTGGCGACGCCCGGGCGCTTACGGCCCTGGGCAAGCGGCTCCTCCTTGGCCGGGGCACTGCAGCCGCGCCACAGGAAGGCTACGAGTGCCTGACAACCGCCGCGGCACGCGGCGATGGCGAGGCAACGGCGCAGCTTGCGTTGCTTGCCGGCTGGGGGGTGCTGCGTCCACACAGCTGGCCGGACGCGCTCAATCACCTGCAACGCGCCGCCGAACTCGGCTGGCCGCCGGCACAGCGCGAATTGCAGTTCCTGGGGCGGCACAGCGGCACCGACTGGCCGGAACTGCGCCAACGGGTGGACCTCGCAAGCTGGACGACACCGCCTGTGGCGCGGGTCCTTGCGAATTCGCCGCAAATCCGTGCCATCGAGGGCTTTGCAACGGCCGACGAGTGCGTCTGGCTGATCCAGCTGGCGCGCAACAGCCTGCGGCGGGCCCAGATCTACCGCAAGGACGCCGCGGGCTACGCCGAGGCGGGTACGCGTACGAACTCGGAAGCAGACTACACGTTCGGCAACGCCGACCTGGTGCTCAGGCTGGTCATCGAGCGGATTGCCCGCGCCGCCGGCGTTTCGTCGCAGCTGTTCGAAGTGGCCAAGTTGCTGCGTTACGAGCCCGGCCAGCAATTCGCGCCCCACTGCGATTTCCAGGAACCGAACACGCCAGCCCTGGCACGTGAGGTCGAGCGGCGCGGACAACGAGTGGCAACAGTGCTGGTCTACCTGAACGACGATTACGACGGCGGCGAGACTGAATTTCCGCGAGTCGGTTTGCGTCACCGGGCCGCCACCGGCGATGCCTTGCTGTTCGCCAACGTGCAACCTTCAGGCGATCTCGATTACGACTCGCTGCACGCGGGCCTGCCGCCCACGCGCGGCGTCAAATGGGTCTTGTCGCAGTGGATACGCAACCGGCCTGTCGATGGCGGCGCCTGAAACCCGCGCGTTGATCCGTCAGCGAGGCTGCGGCGACGGTAATGCGTTGCCTTCCGCGTCGACCAGGCCGGCTGCCGCGAGCCGTCGCACCACGGGCTGCAACTGGCTCTCGAAGTTGCGCCATTTCTTCACGGACGACGTATAGATCGGCCGACGCACCTGTGCCGTGCTGGCCGTCGTCGAAGCCACGCGCGACCGATGGAAATCCAGCACGTCGTCCTGCCAGGGCAGACCGCACCATTCCAGCAGCCTGCGGCACTGCGCGGGTGGATCGGCGACCAGGTCCTCGTAGCTCACGTCACAGATGACCCCCGGCATCACCGCATGCCAGTGCGCCATCGTTTGGCGATAGGCGATGTAGAACTGCGCGAGCTCGTCCAGCTGGTACGAGTAATGGTAGGCGTTGATGAACAGAGTCTTGTAGACCGCATAACAGGTGTCGAGCGGATCGCGCGTCAGGTGCACGATCTTCGCATTCGGCAGCGCCTGGTGGATCAGGCCGCAATAGCGGAAATTGAACGGCAGCTTGTCGACGAAGTGCTTGCGCCCGGCGGCCAGCGGCTGCACCGCCCTCAAGTAGTTGCGCCCGAGCTCGGCAAAGTCCATTTGCAGCGACGCGCGCAGGAAGTCCGGCTCCGTCGAGGCGGTGCTGACGTACACCCGCTCGGCCAGTGCCGTCATCTCGGCCGGAAAATCGACGAGCTCGCCGAGCGAGACCACGTCTGCGTGGCTGCCGAGGATGCGTTCGACCAGCGTCGTACCCGTGCGCGGCATGCCGACGATGAAAATCGGACCCGCTGCGGGGTCCCCTGGCGCGGCTTGCGCCAGCGCCTCACGCGAATAGTGCGCCATGACCTTCTGCATCCCATCGAGGTCGTTGCGCACGTCGTAGGCCAGGGTACTGCGCTTGATCCGGTTACCTTCGCTCAGCGCCGCGAACGATTCGTTGTACTCGCCGATGTCTTCCAGCTCCTTCGACAAGGCGAAGTACGCCGAGATCGCGTCCTGCTTACGGATGTGCGGGCGCATCAACGTGGTGCGCAGGTACTCGACGTTGTTCTTCCCGGCCGTCTGGGTGCGAAGCTGCGAACGGACGTACAACGCGAAGCCGTTGCCTGGGGCCAGCGTCAAGACGCGCTCGAGCATGGCCGCGGCCTCGTCCATCTCGTTGAGGTAGAAGTGACTCAAGGCGGAGTCGTAGAGGATGGCCGGATCGGTCGGCAGCAACTCGCGTGCCCGTTGCAGGAGCGGCTGGGCTTCGGCAGGTTCGTTGCGCTCGAGATGCACCTTGGCAAGCGCCTGCAGCAGACGTGCGTCCGGCGGGCAGATTTCCGCGGCGCGACGCGCGGCGGCGACACCCTCCACGCGCCGGCGCAACTGCATCAGCACCTGCGCCTGCTTCAGCAGCAGCTCGGCCTTCTCGCCGTGATGCGAGATCGCCGCGTTCACGATCTCCAGCGCCCGCGGCAGGTCGGACCGGGCCTCGGCGATGGCACTGGCGAGCACCGCCGTCTTGGTGTTCGGCGTGAGCGCCAGCAGGCCCTGGCACAGCCGGTCGGCTTCGTCGATCTTGTCGGCCTTGAGCAAGTCGTAGGCAGCGTTGAGGGTGCTGTCGAGCGTTCTCGACGGCGCCGTAGTGTTCGTCGGTTTCATGAATCCAGCCCGGGTCAGTTCTGCAGGGAAAGAAGGGCCATGCGCTCGGCGCGACGGGCCTGTGCATCGATCATCGGCAGCACCGAGTCGATCTCGGAGGCGTAGCGCTGCCATTTGGTGGGATCCGGTGTCGAGACCGTGTAGCTTGAGAGCGGCAGCGCCTGCGGCAGGACGGTGTCCCACGCCAGGTCATTGGCTGCACACAAGCGGCGTATTTCGGCTGCCGGATTGGCCACGAGCGTCTCGTAATTCGCTGCCGTCCAGGAACCGGGCGGCAACTGCTCGAGATCGTCGAGCAACGACCCGGTCGTGGTATTCCACTGCGCGGCGACGACCTGGTGCAACGGCTGGCCGAGCAGATCACGCCACCCGGGCACCAGCAGCAGCGACCAGGGCAAACCCGTCCAGCCAGGCAGGTTCGGGTAGGTGCGGAACCGGCCTGAGCCCCAAGCTTCCATCATGCTCGCGAGCACGGGCCGTGGATCCCGATGCAGGTAGATGAAGCGCGCTTCCGGGAATACGCGGGCGAGGAACGGCACCCGCAGCGCGTTCTTCGGGGTTTTCTCGAGCATCCGCACGCGACTGCCCGCATCCGGTCGCCGCTGGTCACGATCGTGCAGCGCCGCGAAGAAACTGCTGCGCAGCTCGGTCACGACTTCGGACGTGGCGTCTGCAGCCACGAGTCGGTTGGACTCGAAACCGCGCGCCGCGGGCGCCAGCGTGGCCACGCCTTCGATGAGCTGATGGCTTTCGTCGCCGATCGTGTACACGTCCGGCGACTGCGCCATGGTTTCGAACAGCAGCGTCGAGCCGGATCGCGGCGGGCAGACGATGAAGACGGGCCGGTCGAACACGCGGTCGCGCGCCACGCGGGTCGCCGTGGAGCGTGGTTGGGTTGACGTCGCGTCCGGCAGGACGGCCGTGGCCTGCCCGGCCCGCTGGCGGATCTCGGCATCGGCGGTGCGACGATGCGCCGCGAGTGCTGGCTCGAAGATCCAGGCCTGCAATGCTTCCATGAGGCGTACACCGTTGCGCAGGTCTACGCTTTCCGCGCCGCACGCGACGAGGTCGAGCTTCACGGTTTCGATGGCATCGCGATAGCGCGCCCAGCCGTCTGGACGCTCGCCGTAGCGCGCCCACAAGGCCTGCCAGCGACGCGAGAACCGCAACAGGGCCTGATGGATCAGCGGCACGGCAGGGTGCGCGGTCGACTCGCCCATCAGGAAAGCGTAGTGCGACCGGATTTCCCAGGGCGTCATCACCGTGGGAAAGTTCTCCGCTTCGTAGTCCAAGTCGGGCATGTAGCCGGCGACAGGAGGACACGCGCGTGGCTGCCAGCCGGGAATCTCCGCCTGGTGCGGGCGCGCATTGCCGACGTGCTCCCAGAACCCCGCACCGCCGACCGTGTCTGCCACGAGGTGGATCCGGGACAGGTAGTGATCGTTGATGACGTTGTGCTCGGCCCAGGTATCGAAAATCCAGCACTCCCCGGCACGCATGTTCACTTCGGCCTCGCCGCAGACGAACCGCACGGTCGGCTGGGTCACGATCGGAACGTGGACTCGCGCGCGTTCGCGCCAGTAGTAATTGATGTCGACGTGCGAGGTGACTTCGGCCCGGCCTGACAGCCGCATCAGTCGCGAGCGCCCCCAAGTGCCGCCGATGCTCTCGAGGACCTGCATCAGGTAAGGACAGCGCCGCAGGTGCTCGGTCGCGCTCATCGGCCCGGAGGTTGCGTCGCTGTTCGGATCGCCGCCCACGGTGACCAGCAGCAGCGCGTCGTTGCCTGCGTAGCCGGCCGGGTGCGGCCGCCACGCCGATTCGTCTATCGCCTGTACCTCGGCGGCAAGGACTGCCGCGTCGAACAGCAGCGGAAACTGCAGGAAGGGAACGCCAAGCTTCATGTGAGTCCCCGGCTGCGCGAGCCCCAGTCAAATAGAGTCGTCAAATGGAATCGCCAGATAGAATCTTCAAATAGAATCGCGACGTCTCGCGGACAATCAGGTCACGCAACCTCGACCTGTCAGTTTAGTTCTCGGGGCCACGACTTGGAAGGCAATGCGCGATGAACCCAGGCAACCACCGCCCAACCGCTTACGACCCGCTGCCGACGCTGCTGGATTCACCCAACTCGTATCCGCAGAAGCTCGACCTCGTCCGCTCATGCATCCTGCAGATCGAACTCGACGAACCCGCGTACCAGGCAGCGAGTTTCCTGGACGACCGCATCCTTGGTCCGGGCACCAAGGGCACCTGGCTGCCGGTCGAACGCGTGGCCGCTACGACGCGGCGCGGCCACGAGATCCGGCCCCTGCATTTCATCCTGCACACCGGGCACGTCGGGTCGACGTTGCTCAGCCGCCTGCTCGACACCACTGGCTCGGTCCTGTCGTTGCGCGAGCCGTTGCCGCTGCGAACGCTGGCCGAAGTGAGCGACGTCCTCGGCCAGCCGGAATCGCTGCTGAGCGAGCCGCAGTTCGAACTCGTGCTCGATACGTTCGTTCGTCTCTGGAGTCGCGGTTACTCCACTACGCGCTGCGTCGTGCTCAAGGCGACCAGCGCCGCCGCGCGCGTGGCGCCGTTGCTTCTGCGACGCAATGCGGCGTCACGTGCCGTGTACCTCAACCTGCGGGCCGAGCCCTATCTCGCCACCCTGCTGGCCGGCCCGAACTCCCCCGTGGACCTGCGTGGTCACGGCGCCGAGCGCATGCGCCGCCTGCGCACATTCATCGGCGCGCCGCTCGGGTCGCTGCATGCGCTGACACCCGGAGAACTCACGGCAATGAGCTGGCTGGCCGAATCGCTGACACGTCGCGAGATCCTCGACCAGTGGCCTGACCGGGTGCTGGCCGTGGATTTCGACGCCTTCCTCGGCGACCTGCCGCAGGTGATGCAGCAGATCGTCGACCATTTCCAGCTGCCGGCCGACCCGGGATGGTTGTCACAGCTCGACACGAACCCAGCCCTTGCACGCTACTCGAAATCCCCGGACCACGACTACAGTCCCGCCTTGCGTGCGCAGGTGCTCGACCAGGCGCGACACGAGCATCGGGACGAGATCAGGCGCGGGCTCGATTGGCTCGAATCGCTGGCGCGCACCGAAAGCGCCGTCGCGCGCGCGCTGGACGATGCCTCGGCCTAGGTCGTCGACCACATGCGCATCAGGTTCTGGCGCACGACGTCGAGCCGCACCCGGCTCTCCCAGTTCATCTTGAGCCCCTCGAGCGCGGCGATCTCGTTCAGCTCGTAGACCTGGGACCGCTGGTGCTGGTCGACGATCAGGCTTTCGATGAAAGTAATCGACACGAGCCGCGCTCCCGCCCGCACGGGCACCACTTCGTGGAGCGTGGTCGACGGATAGACGATTGCGTCTCCCGGTCCGCCCTTGAAGGCCACGGTCTGGTTGCCGACGGAGATCGCGAGCTCGCCGCCCTCGTACGTCGCAGGATCGGAGACGAACACCGTGCAGGAGATGTCGGAGCGCAGCCGGCCTCCAACCAGCGGGAGCATCGCCGAATCGGCGTGTGCACCGTACTTCATGCCGGGCTCGTAGCGGCACAGCAGCGGAGCCGCGATGCGTTTCGGCATCGTGAAATCGACGAACTCGCGCGAACGCACCAGGGCGGCCTGCACGATCTGCGCAGTTTCCGCCGACTTCGCGTCGGCCGGGTCGGCCTGCAGGTTGTCCTTGGTCTGGTTGGCCGGGTTGGAAATGCGGCCGTCGACAAAGCGCAGTTCACGGCTCAACTGCACGAGCCGCGCGACCTCGGGTGCGGTCAGGACGTTCTTGATGCGCAGGAACATGGTGCCCCCCCGGTGTCTGCTGCCTAGATGTGCGCGGACGGTACCGTGCCGTTGAACGAGTCGGTTGCGGCAATCACGCCGGCAATCGCGGCGCGCTCCTGTGGCGACAGGCGCGGGCTCCAGATGTCGCAGATCAGTATGTAGCGCGGCACGTCGCTGTCATTCCAGGCCTCGTGCTCGATCGTGTCGTCGAAGACCCAGCCTTCGCCGATACGCCATTCGCGTGTCTCGCTGCCTACGCGAAAGCCGCAGCCGGGAGGAATTACGAGCGGCAAGTGCACCACCAGCCGGAAATTCGCCACGCCCGTGTGCGGGGGGATGCGAGTCCGCGGCTGCAATGCCGAGTACATTGCGACAGGTGAGCGCAGCGGCACGTCGGCTTGTGGCAGCGCCTGCACGGCGCGCATCGTGGCAGGCGCGCGTTCGCACCGGTCAGCGATCGGCTGGCCCTGCCGGTAGAACTCATACGACGTCCAGCGCGGTGAGTTGTTGAGTTCGCGCCACTGGTCCAGCGGCATGTGTTCGCCGTAATGGATGTAAGGCGTGAAATCAGCCTCGTGTTCATGCAGCGCATTGGCGAGTTCGGCGCGGATGGCATCGGTCTGCGCTTCGAACTCTTCCAGCCAGGGAAATTCGCTGCGATCGTAGAATTCGATCGGCGGCAGCCCGGGGTAGTAGTACTCGGACGGCGACTGCTGGTAGCGCGGCTGAATGCGCAGCGTCATCGCGATGAACGAGTCGATCCGGCGGCGCTCTGTAAGCGTGCAATCGCTAGCGGCATCGGCGATCGTGCCGCGGATGTGCTCGCCGAGTTGCTGGGTGTAGGCCCCATGCACCTCGCGCCCGCGCCGGATCGCCTGCAGTGTCGCCGCATCGACAGCCTGGTCCGGCGGTGCGTTGGCCAGGGCCGCGCCATACGCCAGCGCCGCCGGCACGGCGTGCCCCTCGCGCTCCAACATATTGGCGCTCATCAACAGCGCGGCGAAATTCCGGCCATCCAGTGTCAGCGCCTGCTGGATCGCCGTGAAGGCGCCGTCGAGGTCGTTGCGTTGACGGCGGACAGCCGCGAGATTAAGCCAGGCCGGCAGGTAATCCTGCGCGACGCCGACGGCCACCAGCAGCGCAGCCTCCGCCCCGACCAAGTCCCCCGCTGCCATGGCACGCATGGCGGCCTTGTTGCGGTTTGCGGCATCCTGTACAGCCGCCGCTCGATCCGGCACGCCCGTGCTGTCCATGCGGTCACACTATCCTGGCGGGTGATATAGCCAGCAAGCTTTGCAGGTCGCAGTGGCTTAGGCAAGAATGTGGGCGCCACGATGAACCCCAGCCAAGACGACACCGGCATCGCCGCCATCGATCGCCTGCTTGCAGCCGATCCACGTAACGTCCTGGCGTTGATCCGCAAAGCCGACCACTTCGCGGCGACCGGGGATTCCCGCTCGGCGTCCGCGTTCTACCTGGCGGCGCTGCGCGCAGCGCCACCTGCCGCACAGGTGCCGCCTGATCTCCAGCGCGAACTGCGGCGAGCCCAGGAGACCTGCGCGCGTTACGCGCAGGACTACAAGGGTTACCTCCGCGACCGACTCGCGGAACAGGGCTTCGATCCGATGCGTTCGAGCGCGCGGTTCGCGCGATCGCTGGACATCATCTTCGGTGAGCGCCGCATCTATCTGCAGGAGCCCCGCTACTACTATTTCCCCGAACTGCCGAACGTCCAGTTCTACGAGCGCGAGCAGTTCCCGTGGTTCGACGAGGTCGAGGCCGAGACCGACGCCATCCGGGCGGAGTTGCTCGAAGTCATGCGCACTCCTGGCGCGTTCTCGCCTTATGTGACCGGCCATGCGAACCGGCCACGCAAGGACGAACAGGGCATGCTGAACAATCCGGACTGGAGTGCCTTCTTTCTCTGGAAGAACGGCGAGCCCGTGCCCGCGAACCTCGAGCGTTGCCCGAGCGTCATGCGTGCGCTGCGCAATGTACCGCTTGCGACGGTCGGGAATCGATCGCCCTCCGTGTTGTTCTCGATGCTGAAGCCGGGCACGCACATTCCGCCGCACAACGGGCTGGTCAATACCCGGCTGATCTGCCACCTGCCGTTGATCGTGCCGGATAAATGCCGGCTGCGGGTTGGCAACGAGACGCGTGACTGGGTGGCGGGAAAGGCATGGGCGTTCGACGACACGATCGAGCACGAGGCCTGGAACGACAGTGACCAGACGCGCGTCATCCTGCTGTTCGACGTATGGCGACCCGAGGTGTCGGCCGAAGAACGAACCCTGGTGACCCAGTTGTTCACAGCCATAGATGCCTACAGCGGCACCAAGCCCGACTGGGAAATCTAAACTTGCCACGCCACGGGGCACGGAGACGATTCATGACGATGGGCGCCAGGTTCGTGCTCGTTATGGCTACGGCACTGGTCACGGCCGGTCCGGCGCACGCGGTGGCGCCGGCCACGACAGCGGAATTCCTCGCCTGCGGCGCCGAAAAAAACGACGCGCAGCGCCTGGCCTGCTTCGACGCGGCGGTCGATCGAGCGCGGGTCGCCCCGGCGAACCCCGCGCCGACGGTTGTCGCAGCACCCCTGTCACAGGAAGAGAAGTTCGGATTACGCGGCGAACTGAAGCAGGAAAAGGCGCAAAAGGTGCCGGAACTGCAGGAGCTGGAACAACTGCAAGCCCAGGTCACGAGCGTGTCTTCGAAGCCCCATGGTGAGCTCGTGGTGACCCTCGAAAACGGTCAGGTCTGGACGGAGATCCAGACGAGTTCGGGCGCGCGGGTCAAGGCGGGCGAGCGGGTCACGATCAAGGCGGGCGCCCTGGGCTCATTTCTACTCGTTGCGCCCAACGGCCGCTCCACCAAGGTCACCCGAGTCCGCTGACACGGGGCCGGCCGCGGCGCGGCCTGGCGATCCGGCGCAACTGTTGCTCGATCGCGCGAAACATCGTTGCATGAAAGCGACAATCGGACCATAACACGGCCATTCCGGCCACAAATGCTGCTTTGGCGCGGATCAAACCCCGAGATTCAGCGGTTAGATCGCTTCTAAAGCCGAAAAAAAACCTGTGGCCGATTCCCAACACGGGTTGTATTGCGGAAGATACTTGTTAGTATTCCCCGCAATGTTGGGGGGCCGTTTGCCTGGCAGGCCGGCAGCGTTCTTGACGACAAACCATCGACCTTTGTTCCTTTGGAGGATTCTCGTAATGCAGCAGAACAATCAACTTCGACGCGCGGTGCGTCATACGCTCCTGATCAGCGCACTGGCAGGCACCAGCACGCTGCCGGTATACGCGCAGGACACCGAGATCGAGCAGATTGTCGTTACCGGTTCCCGCATCAAGATGGCGAACCTCGAGGGCACCAGCCCCGTGACGCAGGTCACCAGCGCCGACATCGCGACGCAGGGCGTCACGCGCGTTGAAGACTTGATCAACCAGCTGCCGCAGGCCTTCGCCGCGCAGAACGCAAACGTTTCCAACGGCGCGACGGGTACCGCAACGGTCAGCCTGCGCGGCCTCGGCTCTGCGCGCACCCTCGTCCTCGTCGACGGTCGCCGCATGCCTTACGGCGGCGTCACCAACTCCGCTGCCGACTTGAACCAGATCCCGGCCGCGATGGTCGAGCGCGTCGAAATCCTCACCGGCGGTGCCTCGGCCGTCTACGGTTCGGACGCGATCGGCGGCGTCGTCAACTTCATCATGAAGAAAGACTTCGAAGGCGTGCAATTCGACGCCCAGTACGGCTTCTATCAGCACAACAACAGCTTCGAAGGTGACGGCGCTGTCAAGCTGCGTGACGTCATCGCGGGCCGCGCCGCGACCAACCCGTCATCGTTCCGGTTGCCGGGCAACTACGTCACCGACGGCGGCGGCACGGAATTCAACGTCCTCATGGGTGTCAACACCGAAGACGGCCGCGGCAACCTCACGGCCTATGCCGGTGTCCGCGACAACGACGAAGTGCTGCAACGCGACCGTGACTACTCGGGCTGCTCGCTCAGCGCGACACGCGATAGCGATCTGTCGCACCGTTGCGGCGGTTCGGCGACGAGCTTTCCTGGCTACTTCTATACGCCGGCCGGTGCGTTCACGATCGACCAGACGACGGGCAACACGTTCCGTCCGTTCGACTCCACCACGGATCTGTACAACTTCGGCCCGGCCAACTACTACCAGCGTCCGGACCGTCGCTACAGCCTCGGCGCCATGGGTCACTACGAGCTGACCGAGCACGCGGACGTCTACACGCAGTTGATGTTCACCGACTACTCGTCGATCGCGCAGATCGCCCCGGGCGGCAACTTCTTTAACTCGAACTCGGTCAATTGCGGCAACCCGCTCCTGTCGCAGCAGCAACTCGACACGCTCGGTTGCGACGCGGCTGCCGTGGCTGCGAACACTTCGGCGACGCTCTACGTCGCGCGTCGTAACGTAGAAGGCGGCGGCCGCCAGCAAGCGTTCGAGAACAGCTCGTTCCGTTCCCTGCTCGGTGTGCGTGGCGCAATCACGGACACCTGGGACTACGACGCTTCGGTGCAGTACTCGAAGGTCAAGGCCGACCAGCTGACCAAGAACTATTTCAAGATCGACCGCATCCAGCGCTCGTTGAACGTGGTTGCGGATCCCACCACCGGCGCCCCAGTCTGCGAGTCGGCGCTCGACGGCACCGATCCGGCCTGCGTGCCCTACAACATCTTCCAGATCGGCGGCGTGACGAAGGAGGCCCTGGACTACCTGCAGGTGCCAGGTCTGCAGCAGGGCACGATCGACCAGACGATCTACCAGGGCATCATCACCGGCGACCTGGCCAGCATCGGCGGCAAGAGCCCGTGGGCGTCCGAGGGCATCCAGCTGGCGTTCGGCGCGGAATACCGCAAGGACAAACTCGAGAACACCACCGACGAACTGCTGTCGTCGGCGCAGCTGTCCGGCACGGGTGGCGCGACGATCGGCATCAAGGGCGAAACGGCGGTCACGGATCTCTTCACCGAAATCCGCATCCCGATCGCCGACGGCATGACGTTTGCCGACAGTCTGTCGGTCGACGCCGCTTACCGCTATTCGGACTACGACAAGCTCACTACGGACACCTACAAGTTCGGCATGGACTGGGCCCCGATCCAGGACGTCAAGTTCCGCGGCAGCTACCAGAAGGCCGTTCGTGCGGCCAACGTGGTGGAACTCTTCACTGCACAGGGCTTCAACCTGTTCGACCTGCCTGGCGACCCTTGCGGCGCCGACCTGGCAGGGACCGCGAGCGCGGCCTCCGATGCGGCGTGCCTTGCAACCGGCGTGCCGGCCGCCCAGCTGCGTGGCGCGTCGCTCGACAGCCCGGCGGGCCAGTACAACTTCCTGCAGGGCGGTAACCCCGACCTGGTCCCGGAAGAGTCGGAGACGGTGACCTTCGGCGTCATCCTGCAGCCGCGCTTCCTGCCGAAGCTGTCGATGTCCATCGACTACTTCGACATCGAGATCACGGACACGATCTCGACGTTCGGCTCGGACAACACGTTGAACGCGTGCTACTTCCAGAACGACGCCGACTCCTGCTCGCGCATCAACCGCGACGGGAACGGCAACCTCTGGCGTTCCACCGGTTTCGTCCAGGACCTTAACGTGAACATCGGTTCGCTGCAGACCAGCGGCATCGACGTGAGCCTCAACTACAGCGGCGTCGAGATGGGCTCATGGGGCTCGTTGAACTTCAACCTGACCGGCACGTATCTCGATGAGCTGATCACGGTCCCGGGCCCGGGTGTCGACGAATACGACTGCGCCGGTCTCTACTCGGGCTCCTGCGGCACGCCGAACCCGGAATGGCGGCACCATGCCCGCCTCGGCTGGGTGACGCCGTGGGCGGTGGACCTCTCGCTGACGTGGCGCTACTACGACAGCGTCGAGGAGTTCCGCGGCAGCGACGTGCAGATCGATTATGAGCTGGATGCCGCGAACTACTTCGACTTGGCCGCCAACTGGGCGATCACGGACAAGTTCTCGGTCCTGGTCGGCGTCAACAACGTGCTGGACTCGGATCCTCCTGTCACGTCGGCCGTCGGTACGACGGGTAACGGCAACACGTTCCCGCAGACCTACGACGCGCTCGGCCGCTGGATCTTCATCCGCGCCCAGGTCGGTTTCTGATACCGTCCTGACTTAGTTGGAACTGGCGGCGGTCTCGCAGGAGGCCGCCGCTTTTTTTTGTCTTGAATTTGGCATGCGGCCTACCATGCAAGGATGGAGGCAGACACGTGACGGCTGACGATGACCTGCAGGCAATGGGCCAGGAAGCGCTGCAACTGGAGCGCGTGGGTCGCCTGGACGAAGCAGAAGCCATGTACCAGCGGCTGCTCGCACGCTGGCCCGACCTGCCCGACACCTGGTTCAACCTCGCGGTCCTGCAGCGCAAGGCTGGCCGCCACGACGACGCCCTCGCCTCTTATCAGCAAGCCCTCGACCACGGCGTATCGCAACCGGAAGAAGTGCACCTCAACCGGGGCGTCATCTATGCAGACTGTTTGCGACGCGACGATGCCGCGGCGGCGGAACTGCATGCCGCGCTGTCGCTCAATCCGACATTCGTGCCGGCGTTGCTCAATCTCGCCAATCTCCAGGAAGACCTGGGACGGCGGGACGCTGCGTTGGCGCTTTATGAGCGCGTCATGGCCATCGACCCGCACTGCCATTCCGCCCTGGCGCGCCATGCCAGCCTCAAGACAGCCACGGGTCCCGACCAACCGACCGTCGAGCGACTGCGCGCGGCCCTCGCGCAGCAGGGTGTGTCGCCGGCCGACCAGGCCAACCTGGGCTTCGTGCTCGGTGCGGCCTTGGAGAAGGCCGGCACTTATGACCAAGCTTTCGCAGCAATCGACGAGGCCAACCGGCAAAGTCGCTTGAGCGCAGGACCGGGTGGCGCGCGCTACGACCGCGACCAGCACGAGCGGTTCGTCGACGCACTGATCGCGACGTTCAGCACCGCGCAACGGCCGATCGAACCGACCCTCTCTTCCGTGCAGCCCATTTTCGTCTGCGGCATGTTCCGCTCGGGGTCGACGCTGATCGAGCAGGTGCTGGCGGGGCACCCACGCGTCGCGGCCGGTGGCGAGATCGACTTTCTGCCCACGGCCGTGCGCAAGGAGCTGGCGCCGTTCCCAGCCTCGATGTCACGCAAGACGCCGCAGCAACTTGCGGACCTGGCAACGCGTTATCTCGACACGTTGGCCAGGCTCCATCCCGGCGCCGAGCTGGTGGTAGACAAGCGCCCGGACAACTTCCTCTACATCGGGCTGATCAAGACCCTGTTCCCCGACGCGCGGATCGTCCACACGACGCGCGACCCGCTCGACAACTGCCTCTCAATTTACTTCCTGCACCTCGACCACGGCATGGCCTACGCGCTCGACCTGATGGACATCGGGCACTATTACCGTCAGTACCGGCGGCTGATGAAGCACTGGAAATCACTGTATGGCGACGACATCCTCGACGTCGATTACGACGCGTTAGTGCACGAGCCGCGCCCGGCCGTCGAGCGGCTGCTCGAATTCTGCGGGCTCGACTGGGCCGATCGTTGCCTGGCTTTCCATGAGCGCGATAACGCGGTCAAGACGGCCAGCGTGTGGCAGGTGCGCCAACCCTTGTACCGGCACGCTTCGGGACGCTCGCGCAACTTCGCCCGGCAACTTGCACCCCTGGCGGAGTACCTGCGTCAGTCCGCGGCGGACGCGCAAAGATGATCAGGCTCTCCTTGATCTGCGCGGTATGGCTTGCCATGGCGAGCGCCGGGCTCCGTAGCCGCTGGGTCTAGCTTCCGCCCTGCAAACGTGCGCGCACTGCGGACACAAAGGCAGGCAGTCCCGCCTCTCGTTTCGCGGCGATCGTCTTGACGTGCGGATTCTCGCCCAGTCGTTGCAGCAGTGCCTGCGCGGCTGGGATGTCGACCAGCAGGTCAAGACTGAACAGCTGTTTGCCGACCGCGGCTGCGAGGTCGACGCTGTACAGGAACACGATGTCGGCCAGCGTGAAGGTCTCGCCCGCGACGTACGGCGCAAAGCGGGCGTGACGCTTGAGCGTGGCAAACCCGGCCAGCAGGTCTTCGCGCGCCTTGCTCTTGATCGCCTCGGGCACCTTGCCGCCGAAGAACACTTCCGCGAAACAGCTGCGCGCCGGCAACTCGATGTAGAGTTCAATCTCTTTCATCAGGGCGCGAACGGTGGCCCGCGCCTGCGGATCCTCCGGCAACAGCCGCTTGGTCTGGTCCACGTCCTCGAGGTAGTCGAGGATTGCATCGGCCTCGTTGATGAAGCCCTGGGGCGTGCCGAGAAAGGGCACCTTGCCGCGCGGGCTCCTGGCGAGGAACTCCGGTGTCTGCTCCGGAAAGGTCAACACATACTCGAAGGGCAGTGCCTTTTCGAGCAGGGCGAGTTCCACCATGTTCGTGTAGTTACTGACGGGGAATCCGTAAAGCTTGAGCATCGGCGGGGCCTCGTGCGATGGAGCGCCTGGCTCATCGGCCAGCTGCTGGGCGGCACGTACGCAGGTCGCATCGAGTTCCGTCAGGCCACCTGCATCGTGAGTAGTGAACAGCACTTCGCAGTAGTTGTAGCCGAGCTTCAGGTCCGGATGATGATCGTGGGCATTGGCCACGGCCGCGAGCCGATTGACGTACGACATTGTCGCGTCAAAATCCTTGAACTTGAATCGCCGCGAGATCGATTTGCCGTCGGCAGCGAGTGCCCAGCCGGGCAGTGACGTTGCCAGGGCTTGGGCGGCGGCGGCATCGAGTCGAGCGGGACGCGTCATGGGTGTTCTCCCGTGGGTTGCGGCTGCAGTGCCGAGCGCAGCATCAGGATAGCGGCATAGAGCACGACGATCACGACCAGCCAGTACAGCCAGTCGAGCGGCAGTGACTTCACGATGAACGCCGCGATCAGTACGCCCGGAATGCCGCCGAGTGCGAGGCCGATTGCCAAACGCTTGTCATACTTGCCTTCGCGGATGAACTTGAGACTGCTGACCGGCATCAGGCACGCGCATGACGCCATCATGATCGGGAAGGCCGCGATCGGGTTCATGCCCAGCAGGCTGACCAGCATCAGGCATGGCGCGTACAGGCCGATGCCCAGCTGCATCAGCGCACCGAGCAGGAAGTTGACGACGATGGCGAAAGCCAGCACCCCGCCGGTGAGCCCGAGGCTGTTGCCGCCGGGCGGCAGCACGCCTGTCACTTTCATGACGAAGATCGCCGCTGCGACGAGCAGCGCGATGCCCATGCCGAGCTGGATCGAGCGTCGCGGCAGCTTCGAGACCACGCCTGCGCCGAGATAGCCGCCGGCGACGGCCGCAGCGACCATCGTGATCAGCGTCAGTGGCGCAACCGCAATGGCGGTCGTGAAGATGATGGCCTGCGTGATCGTAGGCAAGGCATGCCCGACGTTCAGCGTCCCGGGCAGCAATTCGTCGCGCACGAGGTTGCGGAACTTGACGTACGCCGTGGTGGAGGCAAACGAACCGATCCCGAGCGTGTCGAAGAAATTCGCAACGAAGCC
>JAPLSF010000206.1 GCA_026398785.1 Pseudomonadota bacterium
GGACCCCCAGGCCGACGATCCGACGTTCGACGAGCTGCACCGGATCGGGACGGCGGCAACGATCATCCGCTACGTGACTGCGCCCGACGGCACGCACCACCTGGTGTGCCAGGGCGAGCGGCGTTTCCGCGTGCTCGATGCAGTGGGTGGATTTCCGTACCTCGTTGCACGCGTGGAGTACCTCAGCGACTCCGGGGCCCAGCATCCCGAAGTCGAGGCGCGCTCGTTACTGCTCAAGCAGAAGGCGGTGGAGGCCATCACGCTGCTGCCGCAAGCCCCCGCGGAACTCGCGAACTCGATCCAGGCGATCGAATCGCCCGCTGCGCTTGCCGACACCATCGCCAGTTTTCTCGACATCAAGCCGACCGAGAAGCAGGAACTGCTCGAGACCACCGAGATCCGCGAGCGGCTCGAGCGCGTCGCAACGCACCTGACGCGCCGCGTCGAGGTGCTGAAGCTGTCGCGCCAGATTGAGGAACAGACCAAGGAAGCGATCGACGACCGCCAGCGCGAGTACGTGTTGCGCGAGCAGTTGAAGCAGATCCAGAAAGAGCTGGGGGAAGAGACGGAAGGCGAGGAAGCCGAAGAGCTGGCCGAAGCCATCAGGAAGGCCGGGATGCCCGCGGAAGTCGACGAGCACGCACGCAAGGAACTGAAGCGTCTCGAGCGCATGAATGAGGCGAGCGGCGAATACTCGATGGCGCGCACGTACCTCGACACGCTGATTGCGCTGCCCTGGTCGCAGCTCGACGCGGAGTCGATCGACATCCAGCGCGCACGCGGCATTCTCGACGCGGACCACTACGGCCTCGAGAAGATCAAGAAGCGCATCCTCGAGTACCTCGCGGTGCGCAAGCTGAACCCGGAGGGCCGCAGTCCGATCCTGTGCTTCGTCGGGCCTCCCGGCGTGGGCAAGACCTCGCTCGGCCAGTCGATCGCGCGCGCAGTCGGCCTCAAGTTCCAGCGCACCAGCCTCGGCGGCACGCACGACGAGGCGGAGATCCGCGGTCATCGGCGCACCTACATCGGCGCGCTGCCGGGCAACATCATCCAGGCGATGCGCAAGGCGGGTACGCGCAACCCGGTACTGATGCTCGACGAGATCGACAAGCTCGGTCACGGCATCCAGGGCGATCCTGCATCCGCACTCCTCGAAGTGCTGGACCCCGAGCAGAACTCGACGTTCCGCGACAATTACCTCGGCGTGCCGTTCGACCTGTCGAAGGTGCTGTTCATCGCTACCGCGAACCAGCTCGACACGATCCCGGGCCCGTTGCGCGACCGCATGGAGATCATCGAACTCACGGGTTACACCGAAGAGGAGAAGGTCGAGATCGCGCGCCGTTACCTCGTGCGCCGTCAGCTCGAAGCCAACGGCCTGAAGGCCGAGCAGGTCTCGGTCTCCGACGAGGCGCTGCACTCGATTGCGCGCGAATACACACGCGAAGCGGGCTGCCGCAGCCTCGAGCGCGAGATCGGTGCAGTGTTGCGCAACGTCGCCGTGCGCGTGGCCGAAGGCAAGGTGGTATCGGTCCGCATCGAAGCCGCCGACGTGCACGAGATCCTGGGCGCGCCGAAGTTCGAGAACGAGGTCGCGATGCGCGTCAGCGTGCCGGGCGTGGCCACCGGCCTGGCGTGGACGCCGGTGGGCGGCGACATCCTGTTTATCGAAGCGACTCGCATCCCGGGCAGCGGCAAGCTGATCCTCACCGGCCAGCTCGGCGACGTCATGAAGGAAAGCGCCCAGGCGGCGCTGAGCTTGCTCAAGTCGCAGGCCGAGTTGCTCGGCGTCGATTCGACGCGGTTCGAAAAAAGCGATATCCACGTGCACATCCCAGCCGGCGCGATCCCGAAGGACGGGCCAAGCGCGGGCGTGGCGCTCTACACGGCGCTCGTGTCGCTGATGACCAACAAGACGGTGCGCAACGACGTCGCCATGACGGGTGAGATCAGCCTGCGGGGGCTCGTGCTCCCAGTCGGTGGTATCAAGGAGAAGACGGTGGCCGCGCATCGGGCGGGTATCCGAACCGTGATGTTGCCTGCGCGTAACCGGCGCGACCTGGACGATATTCCGGAGAGCGTGCGCAAGGAACTGACCTTCGTGTGGCTCGATCGCGTCGAGGATGCGGTGGCGCATGCGATCGATGGGGCGGTGCCGAAGGCAAGGCAGACACGCGCTCGGGGGAAGGCCACGGATCAGTCGCTTGTGATACGCGGCGCCTGAGCGCCTTTCCCGCAAGGCGGAAAGGCTCGCACGGCGCAAGCGACGTCACGGCACTACCATAAAGACCTGTCGCAACCCGCGACTTGGGCGAGAACGGCCGGGGCAGAAGCTGCACATCCCACGCTGCAACTCGTAGGGCAGCGTCAACCCGATTCGCCTGCCGTCGCCGTAGACGAAATCGAGTGGCCGCGAGGAGGCCGGGTAACCCGACGCTCCGCCCGATGACGCGCCGCGGCCAATAACAGTCCTGGCACCAGCACCAGCGCGATTGCGAATTGGGTCCATGCGCGCATCGGTCGGCTTTCTTGCCTGCGCCAGCGTTGCGCAGTGGGAGCCATGGTCCGACCGCAGTCCGAACCGATGCGTGGAACTTGCAGGAAGGGGTTCGGAAGATTGCGTGAAGGTTGAGGAATTCACGGGCATCCAGCAGGCCGGGTGAGGGGTGGGCTTTGTCGGCTCACCGGCTCCACGTGGGTGTGCCCTTTCAGACCGGTGGGGTTGCGTGCGCCGTGCGACCTTTTCCGCCTGCGCGGAAAAGGCGCTCAGGCGCGTGACGTCAGGCGTTCGATCCGACATGTCCTGGCGCGCGCGTGTCTGCCTTTCCAAACGCGACAGGACATGTCGGATCGGACGCTAAGACCCTCACCCACGCCCTCCCGAAATGGCGGAAGTAGCATCAGATGCGCACGCGCTGCCAGCGCCCCGAGCGCCAGCGCAGGAACAGCGCGCTGCCGAGCAGCACCACGTACACCAGCATCGCCGCCCAGCCGCCGGCGGCACCGAGCCCGAACTGCGGCAGGAAATCGACCCACCCGGCTCCGGGCGCAAACGACATGGAGTGTGCGAGCGGCACGAACACACCCCAGGCGAACACGAAGAACAGCACCGCCGGGACCTTGACGTCACCCGCGCCGCGCAACGAGAAACCGCTGCCAAGGTTGAGGCCATCGAAGATCTGATACCCCGCCGCGATCCACAACAGCACGATCCCGATCTGCACGACGTCAGCCGTCTGCGGGTCCGCCGCATTCATGAACGTTGGCAGCAGCCACGGGCCCGACAGCGCAACCAGCACACCGAGCGTGCCCATGAACGCGACGGTGAGCCAGATGATCGCGTTGCCGAGCCGTCGGGCCCAGTCCCGATCGCCCGCGCCGATCGACTGCCCGACCAGCGTCGTGCCGGCGAGCGCAATACCGATGCCCGGCATGTACGACATCGACGTCAGCATCATGACGATCTGCGTGGCGGCCCCGTCGGCTGCGCTCAGCCGCACCTGCATGAGCTGGAACAGCGCCATGCCGAACAGGTCGGCCGCGTACATCGCGCCCATCGGCAGGCCGAGTCGATACTGGCGCGCGAGACTGCCCAGATCGGGGCGCCACGTCAGGTGCGACTTGTACTTCGTGCGCAGTTCCTCGCCCAGGAACACCCACAGCGCAAAGACCAGGCCGCACACCATGCTGACGTTGGTGGCCCAGGCCGAACCTGCGATCCCGCCATCGAGCTTGAAGATGAAGAGCCAGTTCAGCGCCGCATTCACGATCGCGACCAGACCCGTAGTCATCACCGCGATGCGCGGACGCGAAATGCCGTTGAAGAATCCGAGCACGGCCCACAACGCCACCCCGAGCGGCGCGCCGATCATGCGCGGCTGCCAGAACGCCATTGCCTGTGCAGAAACTTCGTGCGCGAGACCGAATGGTGCAAACAGCAGCGGACCCGACCACGCGAGCAACGCGAAGAAGGGCAGCGTCAGCGCGCTGGCCCCGCCTTCCGCCTGCGCCACGAACGTCTGCACCGCGAGTCCGACGCCGCCGACCAGCATGAGGAACAGCAGCACCACCCAGTAGACCGCGGCCATGCCAGCCATTGCGGTCGTCGAGATGTGGCCGACGAACCACGTGTCGGTGAGACTGATCACCGCCTGCAGGCTGCTGTTGAGCATCAGCGGCAAGGCCAGCATCGCGACGGCGCGATAATCGATGACGGTGCGCCCCGTGGCGGGATCATGCTTCTGTGCCGGCAATGGATTGCGCGCCGGCGTCGAGACAGTGTACGTCCCGGCCGGCGGCGAATCGGCTGCGGTCATGGCAGTTCGCGCATCTGCCGGTGCACGAAGAAATAGTAAAGCGAGCCCAGGAACACGAGCAGGCCGCCCACCCAGAGGGTGATGCGATGCAGGTTGCCCTGCATCAGCTGCTGGTCCTGTCCCGCGGTGACACCCACCCAGCAAAGCACGGCGCACCAGAAGCCCGATCCAATGATCGTTGCGAGCGAGTACCAGCCGTAGTGCATGCGCACGACGCCCGCGGGAACACCGATCAGGTGACGGATCACGGGGAGCAGGCGGGAGATGAGCACACCGACCATGCCGTAGTGCGATGACCACGCCTCGGCCTGCTGGATTTTCTCCGGCGTGATCAGCACGTAGCGGCCGTACTTCAGCAGCAGCGGACGACCGAGCAGGTAGGAGGCCCAGTACATCACGCTCGCACCCACCCACGATCCAACGGTGCCAGCCAGCACGATGCCGGGCAGTGAAAACGTGCCCTTGGAGTACGCCAGGTACGCCGCCGGCGGAATGACGAACTCGCTCGGCACCGGCAGGATGGAACTCTCCATCGCCATCAGCAGCCCGATGAGCCAGTAGCCGCCCTGGTCGAGGGCGGCGAGGTACCACTGGATCAGGGACGCGAGCATCTCGTGCATGGAAGTTTCGGCCGGAAGATGAATATGACCAGCGGCAATGGCAAGCCGCCGGACGGACCAGCATTTTGCCAGAGCCGGGCCACCCGCAGGTGGCGGACCCCGTAGGACGCCGTCGGCACAGGTGCGACAATGCGCGCTGTCTTGCCGGCCGGACGCACACACCGATGATGGATCGCCTGCCTCGCCCACTTCGCTTCGCGGGTGTCTTGCTGACGCTCGCCCTCGTGTTGGCAGCCACCGGCAGCTTCGCGGCCGGGCTTTCCATCCCCGGGATTCCAGGCGCAAACGCGCCTGCCGAAGCGGTCGCCAAGGCGACGGGGCCCCAACCCATCGCGGCGGGCGAGATTCCCGCGCGGGCCGACGCAGACGAACGTTTTGCGCGAGCCGTCATCAGTCGCACACGCCCGAAGGATGCAGCTGCACAAATGGGCGGTCAGCTCGACGAAATGACCGTCGGCATCGTCAATCTGGCGAAGACGTTTGAGAAGGAAGACCTGCAGCAGCTTGCGGCAATCCGCCTGGAAAGCCTCGCGAGCCACTGGCGGTTCTACGACGATCAGCTCGAGGACTGGCGGCGCGAGCTCGATCGCGCAACCTCGCCCTTCATCTCGGACGCGGCTGAACTCGCCAAGCGTCGTGCCGTCTGGGAGACGACGAAGTCGTCCCTCGCCACGGGCGGCACGAACACGGCGCTCAGCGACCGTGCCGACGTCATCCTCACGCAGATCGGGCTCGCGGAGCAGGCGCTCGCCGGCCCGATGGACGAACAGTTCAAGCTGCGCCGGCGTGCCAATACCGTGCAGTCGAGCATCGATGCCGGCAAGAAAGGCGTCGAAGCCGCCATCACTTATTACGATCGCCGGCTCGGCATGATCGACGCCACCCCCGTCTGGCAGGCATGGGATGACACGCAGTTCTCGGCGCAGGAACTGCAGGGCGCCGCAGCAGGACTGCGGCTCGAAACGTCCTTCATCGAGGAGTGGGGCAAAGCCAACCAGCCGCGACTGCGCGGCTACAAGGTCGCGTCCATGTTGCTGCTGCCGTTGCTGCTGTTCCTTGCCTACCGGAACCGCAAGATCGTGCCGACCGAGCCTGAAATGCAGGCCGCCGCGCGTGTGTTGAGCCGGCCGATCTCCGCCTGGGTTCTGCTAACGCTGATCGGCATCGTCGTCTTCTTCCCCGATGCACCGCTCGTGATGCACCAGATCGCATTGCTGCTGGCGCTCATCCCCGTGCTGCGCCTGCTGCCGCAGAAGGTGTACGTCGCGCTGGGACCGTGGCCGTACGTGGGCACGGTGTTGTACCTGATGTACCGCCTGAGCTTCCTGTTGCTCGGGCAACCGCTGTACTACCGGCTCTACATTCTCGCCGTGGCGATCGCAACCGCAGCCGCGGTCGGCTGGCTGCTGTATTCGTCAAATCGCCGTCGTAAACGCGCAGGGCTGCCACCGACCCCCGTCATGGCGACGGCCGGCGGCTGGTTTGCGATCGTTGCATTGCTCGTGGCAGCCTCTGCAAACGTGGTGGGCAACGTGTCGCTGGCCGAAATGCTGATCAGTGGCGTCCTTAATAGCGCCTATGTCGGCCTGGCCCTGTATGCGGGCGCCAACGTGCTGTCGTCCGTGTTGAGCATGCTGCTAGCCCGTCGCGTGATGACGCGCTTCCGCGTGATCACGCAGCACGCGGGCCCGCTGCTCGCGAGCACGACCAAGCTGATCATGGTGGCAGCAGCCATCGCCTGGGTCCTCGTGGTCCTCGATCAGTTCCGCGTCGCACGGCCGATCTTCGGCTTCGCGCGCACCGTGCTCAGCTTTCCGCTCGAGGTCGGCCAGATATCCGTCACGCTGAGCAGCATCCTGCTGTTCGTGTTGTCGGTGTACGTCGCGTTCTGGGTGGCGCGCACGGTACGCGTCATCCTGCGCGACGAAGTGCTGCCGAACATGGACTTGCCGCGGGGCGTCGGCAACAGCATCTCTTCGCTCAGCTATTACACCCTGGTGCTGATCGGCCTGTTGGTGTCGCTGGCTGCCGCCGGCTTCGAGACCTCGCAGTTTGCGATCATCTTCGGCGCACTGAGCGTCGGCATCGGCTTCGGCCTGCAGAACGTCGTCAACAACTTCGTCTCGGGCCTGATCCTGATGTTCGAGCGCCCGATCCAGCCGGGCGACGTCGTCGAGGTGTCGGGCACCTCGGGCAAGGTGCGCGAAATCGGCATGCGCGCGACGACGCTCACGACGTTTGAAGGCGCGGACGTCGTCGTGCCGAACGGAACACTGCTGTCCGAAAAGTTGATCAACTGGACATTGAGCGACATGAACCGCCGCATCGACGTGGAAGTGGGCGTGGCCTACGGCTCGGATCCGCGCCGCGTCATGGCACTCCTGAGCGAAGTCGCGCTGGGCACGCCGGGTATTACGCCCGAGCCGGTGCCGGCCATCGTGTTCAAGGGCTTCGGCGCGAGTTCGCTCGACTTCGGCATCCGCGCCTGGACCAACGACTTCGGCGACTGGGTGACGATCCGCACCGAGATGACGGCGCGCGTGTACGAAGCGTTGGCGAAGGCAGGCATCGAGATTCCGTTCCCGCAGCAGGCCGTGCACCTGCGCAGCGTGGCGCCCGCAGCGGGGCAGCAACTTGCAGGCGCAGCCCCCGTGGAGAAGGACGCTCCGCGTCCGGCCTGATGCTGATCGAAGCCGGCCTGCTGAGCAGCAGCGTCAACATCGTCGCTTCAGCAGCGGGCGGCGTCGCGTTCGCGTGGGCCATTTATCGCGCACCCTGGTCGGCGTGGCTTGCCGACAGCGAGCGGCAATGGGTCTGGTTCGGTTCGATGGCGCTGCTGCTGATCGTCTGGGCGATGAAGGCCGGCATCACGCCCGGACTCTCGGTGCGTTTCCTGCTGATGACCGCGCTGACCCTGATGCACGGCTGGCACCTCGCCGTGGTCGCGGGCGCGCTCGTGCTCGCCGTGCTCTCGTACCTCGGCATGGCGGAGTGGAGCCTGTATGGCACAAACTTGCTGTGCATGGCCGTCGTGCCGGCGCTTTTCACCGCGTGGTTCCACGAACAGGTGCACTCGCGCCTGCCGCACAACTACTTCATCTACTTTTTCATCACCACGTTCCTGGGCGCGGCGCTCGCGTTCAATCTCGCGGGCCTCGTGCGCGTTGCGCTGATGGCGGCCAGCGGCACACTGGATGCGGTGCACGCGGGGCCGGAGTATTTTGCGATCCTGCCCTTCATGAGCTTCGGCGAAGCGGTGGTCAATGGCACCATCATCGGCATGGCGGTGGTCTACCGGCCGAAGTGGGTGATGAGTTTCGACGACCGGTTGTACCTGCACCGGCGCTGAACCGGCGGCGGTCGGTGCGTTAGAATGGCGGCATCGATCCTTCGTAACCCGTCACACCATGCCTACGTACGATTACCACTGTCCGGCCAATGGTCGCGTCATCGAGGTCAGCCACAAGATGGCCGACAGGATTGCAACGTGGAGCGAGCTCTGCCGCCTGGCCGGCCTGCCGCTGGATGGCACGTCGGGGAAGGCCAAAGTGGAAAAGCTGATGAGCGCGAGCGGCGTCGTGCACGCCGGCTCGCTTGGCAGCGGCTACGCAAGGCCCTGCGATACTGGCCCCTGCGGTGGCGGTGGCTGCGGGAGTGGCGGCTGCGCTTTCTGAAACGCCCGCCGTCGGGTACGCCGCCGGGTTACTCAGCCCACTCCGTCAGTTCTTCAGTCGCATAGAGCCTTTTCCAGCTCGGTCGCTCACGCATCAGCGCAGCGAAGCGCTGCAGCGCGGGCCACTCCGTTGCCGGCTTCGGCATGTTGCGCGACCAGCGCATGTACATGATCGTCAGCAGGTCCACGACCGACACTCCGGCTCCAAGCATGTAGGGCCCGTTCGCGCGCAGGTGCGCGTCGACAATCGACCAGCTCTCCTCGATCTTCTGGCGGATGGCATCGCGCACCGAGGACGGCAGCTCTCCTGGCCCGAGGTCCTTCGGCATGAACCAGAGTCGGTACATCGAACCCAGTGAATTCGTCAGGAACGCCATCCATTGGTAGTACGCGGGCCGCTGCGCACTGCCAATGGCAGGAGCGAGACGTGCCTCGGGGTGACGCTCAGCCAGCAGCAGCAGCAGGCCTGCCGACTCGAAACACGCCTTGCCGTCGACGATCAGCGTCGGTACCTGCCCGCGCGGGTTGAGCCTGCGGTACTCGGGGCTGTGCTGGACGCCGGCCGCCAGGTCGAGCTTTTCGAGCCGGTGCGGCGTACCGATCTCGAGCAGGGCCAGGTGCACGGCCATGCTGGCCGAACCCGGTGAGTAATAGAGCGTGTACATGTCGACCCTCCCCTGCCCCGTGCGAGACGCCACGACTATAGCGGCTGGTTATCGCCAGCGGGCAGATCGAACACGATCACCTCCGCCGCCTCGCCTCCCGCAAGAAGCAGGTCTGGTTCGTTCGTCAGTTTCAGCGCGTCCCCCGCCTCGAGCGCCTCGCCATTGGCGACGATGCGGCCGCGGGCGACGTGGACGTAGATCAGGCGCCCAGGCGCGACTCGCAACTGGCCCTGCTCCGATCCGTCGAAGAGACCCGCATAAACCTGCACGTCCTGGTGAATGTGCACGGAACCCTGCGCCCCATCGGGCGAGGCAATGAGGCACAGACGGCCGCGCTTCTGGTCCGCGCCGAAGCTCTTCTCCTCATACCCGGCGGGGATGCCGCTGACGTTCGGCAGGATCCAGATTTGCAGGAAGTGCACGGGCCGCTGGTGCGATCCGTTGAATTCGCTGTGCTGCACGCCACTGCCGGCACTCATCCGCTGGACGTCGCCGGGGCGGATCGTCGAACTCGTACCGGTCGAGTCCTTGTGCGCGAGCTCGCCTTCGAGCACGTAGCTGATGATCTCCATGTCGCGGTGACCGTGGGTGCCAAAACCGGCGCCCGGCACGACGCGGTCCTCGTTGATCACGCGCAGCGGCCCGAAGTGGACGTGCTGCGGATCGTGATAACCCGCGAACGAAAACGAGTGGTAGGACTTGAGCCACCCATGGTCGGCATAGCCCCGCTCCTGGCTGCGGCGAATCTCGGCCATCGGCCACCTCCTGTGGAATGGCTCCATATTGCCTTAGAATGCGCGCCCTTCCTCCCCTTCCTCCCCTTCCTCCCCTTCCTCCCCTTGCCCACCCCTCCCCGCATCGGCTTCGTCTCCCTCGGCTGCCCCAAGGCGCTGGTGGACTCCGAACGCATCCTGACGCGCCTGCGCGCCGAGGGGTATGACGTCGTCGGCACGTACGAGGACGCGAACCTCGTGGTCGTCAACACGTGCGGGTTCATCGACGACGCCGTGCACGAATCGCTCGACGCGATCGGCGAGGCGCTGGCGCGCAACGGCAAGGTGATCGTGACGGGTTGTCTCGGCGCGCGTCCGGAGACGATCACCGCTCGTCACCCGACGGTGCTGAAGGTCACCGGCGCGCACGCATACGAAGAAGTCGTGCAGGCCGTGCACGAACACCTGCCGCCACTGCACGACCCGTTCGTGGACCTCGTGCCGCCGCAGGGCATCCGGCTCACGCCGCGGCACTACGCGTACCTCAAGATTTCCGAAGGCTGCAATCACCGCTGCACGTTCTGCATCATCCCATCGATGCGCGGCGACCTCGCCAGCCGTCCGATCGGCGAGGTGATGCTCGAGGCCGAGCGCCTGGTGAAGGCCGGCGTGAAGGAACTGCTGGTGATCTCGCAGGACACCAGCGCCTACGGCGCCGACCTCAAGTACGCCACCGGATTCTGGGGCGGCAAGCCGGTGAAGGCGAAGTTCGTCGACCTCGCCCGTTCACTCGGGTCACTCGGCGCGTGGGTGCGCCTGCACTACGTCTATCCCTACCCGCACGTCGACGACGTGATCCCGCTGATGGCCGATGGCAAGGTGCTGCCGTACCTCGACATCCCGTTCCAGCACGGCAGCCCGCGCGTGCTGAAGCTCATGAAGCGCCCGGCCCATGCCGAGAACACGCTCGAGCGCATCCAGCGCTGGCGCGAGACCTGCCCCGACATCACGCTGCGCAGCACCTTCATCGTGGGCTTCCCGGGCGAGACCGAAGCCGACTTCGAACTGTTGCTCGACTGGCTGCGCGAGGCGCGCCTCGACCGCGTCGGCTGCTTCAAGTACTCGCCAGTGACCGGGGCGGCAGCCAACGCGTTGCCGGATCCCGTCCCCGAGGAAGTCAAAGAGGAGCGGCTCGCGCGCTTCATGGAGGTGGCGGCCGCCATCAGCGCCGAGAAGCTCGCCGCCAGGGTCGGACAGCGGATGCGTGTGCTGGTCGATCAGGTGGATCCCGAGCACGGCGCCGTCGCGCGCTCGGCGGCCGATGCGCCGGAGATCGACGGCGTGGTCCGCATCGCGAAGCCCGGCCGGAAAATGCAGGTCGGCGACTGGGCGGATGTGCAGGTCACCGGGGCGGATGCCTACGACCTGCAGGCAAAGGTCGTCCGTGCGTAGGCCCGTCGCGGACACCGCGCGGATCGTCGCCCTGCTGGTCCTCGCCGCGTTCGCAGCGGCGTCGGCCCGGGCGCAGCAACCCGTCGTGGCGCCGGCCACGGCTGCGGTGGCCGTGTCCGCGTCGTCGCCGCTCTCCGAGTCGATACGCGAACGCATCGACCACCTGCGCTATGAGGAACAGCACGACATACGCGGCGCGCGCATCATCGCCGACGAACTCGTTTCCCTGTACTACGAATCGCAGCAGTTCCAGCCGGCGTGGCAGGACGTTGCCAAGCTCGACGAGCTGGTGGCGGCGATCGGCGACCTGCGCAACGACGGGCTGAACCCTGACGACTATCACCTGGCAGCACTGCAGTCGTACCGGCTGGACGTGCGCATGGGCACCGCGCTCACCAACCAGGATCGCGCGGACCTCGAGTTGCTGGCAACCGACGCATTCATGCTCGGCCTGTACCACGTCTTCGTCGGCAAGGTGGATCCGGTAAAGCTCAGTACGCAGTGGAACTTCGCGCCGCGACCGACACCCGGCATCGAGCAGGGGCTGCAGCGCTTTTCGGAGCGGCTTGCGGCCGGCGAGATTCGCGAGGCTTTCGAGCGCGCCCGTCCGTCCCATGCCTGGTACCAGCGCGGACGCGACAGACTGAAGGAGTACCGCGCCATCGCCGCAGCCGGTGGCTGGCCGGAGCTGCCGGACGGTCCGACGCTGAAACCGGGCATGAGCGACCCGCGAGTGCCGGCGCTGCGCAAGCGACTCGCGGTCACGCGGGACCTCGTGGTGCCCGCAGGTGCAGCAGAGCCTGCCGATGCCACGCTGTACGACGCCACGGTCGAGCAGGCCGTGAAGTCGTTCCAGGAACGGCATGGGCTCACTGCGGACGGCGCCATCGGTCCCGGCACCCGCGCCGCCCTCAACGTGCCGGTGGCACAGCGCATCGACCAGATCCGCGTCAATCTCGAGCGAGGGCGCTGGACGCTGCACGAAATGAAGGGCGAGTTCGTGCTGGTGGACGTGGCGGGCTTCTACGTTTCCTACTTCCGCGACGACGAACCGATCTGGACGTCAAGGGTCATCGTCGGCAAGGACGGTCGTGAAACGCCGGTCTTTCGCTCGACGATCACCTACGTGGTCTTCAACCCGACATGGACGATACCGCCCGGCATCCTGGTCAAGGACAAGTTGCCGGACCTCAAGCGCAACCCGGGGGCGCTGCAACGCATGAACATTCGCGTGCTCGATGGCAGCGGGCGCGAAGTGAATCCCTACTCGGTCAACTGGCACCAGTACGGGCCGAACCGCTTGCCACCGTATCAGTTCCGGCAGGACCCGGGCCCGAACAACGCACTCGGCCTGGTCAAGATCATGTTCCCGAACCCGTACCTGGTGTACCTGCATGACTCACCGGCCAAGTCGTTGTTCGAGCAGGACCAGCGCATGTTCAGCTCCGGCTGCATCCGCGTACAGAAGCCGTTCGAGCTGGCGGAACTCGTGCTCAACGATCCGCTGTGGAACCAGCAGTCGATCAGCCAGTTGATCGCGACCCAGGAGACCAGGACGGTCACGCTGAAAAAGCCGATCCCGGTGCTGCTGCTGTACTGGACCGCGCAGCCACGGCCCGACGGCCAGGTCATCTTTCGTAACGACGTGTATGGCCGCGACCCGCCGACCCTCGCCGCCCTCAACAGCGATTTCCGCCTGCCTGTCGTGCACTGAAAAGAAGGCCGGCGAACCTTGCGGCAGCCGGCCAATGTTTCACGCAGGAGGAAAAACGTACGAGGCATAGGTTGCTACCATCGCGACTCCCGTGCTTCCGGAATGTCCACGTGGGCCTAAGGGAAAGTTACTAGGACCGCCCCGGGCGGAAGGTGAATTGCCTTGCTGGCTCTGCGCTATCACTCGTTCGGCGACCTGCGTGACCTCCGGCTCGAGGAGGTGCCCACGCCGCAACCTGCGGCCGGCGAGGTGCTCGTTCGCATTCGTGCCGCCAGCATCAACCCGGTGGACTGGAAGATTGCGACGGGCCACTTCCGTGTACTCGTGCGCGGCGGCCTGCCGCGCATCATGGGCTCCGATTTCGCCGGCGAAGTGACGGCGAGCGGACCCGGGGTGACGACACTCGCCTGCGGCGATCGCGTTTTCGGTTTCGTCGATCCATTCACGCGCAGCGGCGGCACCTTCGCCGGATTTGCAGCGGTGCCCGCGATGTGCGTTCAGCGCATGCCGGAAGCGCTCACGTTTCAGGATGCGGCAGCACTGGCCTGTGCAGGCGCCACCGCGGTATCGCTCTGCAACCTGGGGCGTGTGGTCGACGGC
>JAPLSF010000265.1 GCA_026398785.1 Pseudomonadota bacterium
CGGTAGACGTCGGTCTCGAGGTCGGCCGGATTGATGTCGATGGCGATGTCGTCGTCGATCTCGGGCGAGATGAACACCGACGCGAACGACGTGTGGCGCCGTGCGTTGGAATCGAACGGGCTCTTGCGCACGAGGCGATGCACGCCGGTTTCGGTGCGCAGCCAACCGTAGGCGTACTCGCCTTCGAACTTGATCGTCGCGCTCTTGATGCCTGCAACTTCACCACCGTTGGCGTCGACGACCTCGGTCTTGAAGCCGTTCTTGTCGCCCCAGCGCAGGTACATGCGCATCAGCATGTTGGCCCAGTCCTGGGCCTCGGTGCCGCCGGCGCCCGCCTGGATGTCCAGGAACGCGTTGTGCGAGTCCATCTCGCCCGGGAACATGCGCTTGAACTCGAGCTTCGCGAGCTGCGCGTCGATGCCGCCGAGGTCCTGCTCGACGGAGTGGACCATGCCCTCGTCGGCATCGGCCTCGGCCATGTCGAGCAGCTCGGCCGTCTCGTCCAGGCTGGCAGTCATCTTGTCGAGCGTGCCGACCACGACTTCGAGCTTGCCGCGTTCGCGGCCGAGTTCCTGAGCACGTTCCGGGTTCTGCCAGACCGCCTGGTCTTCGAGCTCCCTCAGGACCTCCGTGAGGCGTTCGGCCTTGCCCGCATAGTCAAAGGTACCCCCTGAGCGCATCGGTGCGCTGCTTGAGCTCTTCGATCTGGCGGCGTATCGGGTTGATTTCCATACGAAAACAGTCATGGGTGAGGGAGACGGCTGGAACCACGAATTCTAGCATTTCCGGCCTGAACCCCGCTGCCGGGCCTGCTACAGCTTCCCGACCCACTCGGTCACGAGCTGCAATTTGCGCGTACCCGTGTATTCGTCGATGCCCACGCGGTAGGCAGCCTGCACGCGATCATTCGCCATGATTTCCGGCGCGTCGGCCCCGTCGAGGTAGCGGAAGGCGATCGCATCGACGACCTCGCCGGAGGCCCCCCGCAGCTTCAGCTTGAGATGGCGCAGACCGACCACTCGCGTATCGACGACGCCGAAGACGCCATCGAACATCGGCTCGGGGAAGCCGGAACCCCAGGGTCCCCCTTCGCGCAGCGCCTCCGCGGTGGCAACGTTGAACTCGCCGGCCAGCAATTCGCCGTCGGTGTGCAAATGACCGGCGAGTGTGTCCTCGTCGATCCAGCGCTCGACCTCGTGCGCGAACTCGGCTTCGAAGACGGGCAGGCTCGATTCACGCAGCGTGAGTCCGGCCGCCATCGCGTGGCCACCGAACTTGTCGACGAGTCCAGGTGTGCGCGTGGCGAGCGCATCGAGCACGTCGCGCACGTGGACCCCGGGCACCGATCGCGCCGAGCCCTTGACCCAACCCGGCTCGGACCGCGCGAACGCGATTACGGGCCGATGCAGGCGCTGCTTCATGCGCGCAGCGACCAACCCGATCACGCCCTGGTGCCAGCCGCCGTCGTACACGCAGACGCCGGCCGGAACGTGGCCTTCGAGCAATGCGACGCGCGCGTCGATCAACGACACAGCCTCGAGCTGCATCTTCGCCTCGAGTTCCTTGCGGTCCGTATTGAGCCGTGCCAGGTCGAGGGCCATTGCGCGTGCTTGCGCCGGATCGTCGGTGAGCAGGCAGCGAATGCCCCGCGTCATGTCATCGAGGCGACCGGCCGCGTTGAGCCGTGGACCCGCCTGGAAACCGAGGTCCTGTACCGTCACGCTGGCCAGCGTCCGACCCGACGCCTCGAGCAACTCCCGCAGTCCCGCGACGCAACGCCCGCGACGGATGCGCTGCAGCCCCTGCGAGACGAGCACTCGGTTGTTGTGGTCGAGCGTCACGACGTCGGCGACGGTGCCGAGCGCGACGAGGTCGAGCAGGCGCGCCGGATTCGTTTCGACACCGGCCGGCAGCGCAGCGCGCTTGCCCAGTTCATGCGTCAGCGCAGCCATCACGTAGAACGCCACGCCCACGCCCGCCAGCGACTTCGAGGCGAAGCGGTTGCCGGGAGCGTTGGGGTTCACGATGCAGGCAGCGGCCGGCAGCTCGCGCCCCGGCAAGTGATGATCGGTCACGAGCACGTCGATGCCGTGACGCCGGGCCTCCTCGACGCCGTCGAGCGACGAGATGCCGTTGTCCACGGTCACGATCAGGCCGGGCTTGCGTTCGGCCGCGACCCGCACGATTTCCGGCGTCAGGCCGTAACCGAACCGGAAGCGATCGGGCACCAGGAAATCCGGCTGCTCGAAGCCGAGCGCCGTGAATTGCCGCATCATCAGCGCCGTGCTCGTCGCGCCGTCGGCGTCGAAATCGCCGACGACCAGGACTCGCCTGCGCGTACGCAAGGCCGAGGCCAGCAAGTCGGCCGCGCTCTCCGTGCCGTCGAGCGTGCTGATCGGCAGCAACTGGTCGAGCCGCAGTTCGAGCTCGCCCGCGCCGGCGATCGGTCGGGCCCCGTACACCCGACGCAACACGGGATGCAGCGTCGCCGGCAACGCCGCCTGCAGCTCGATGCTCGAGTTGCGCCGCAGAATTCGGCGTAACGAGGTCATGCAAGCCACCGCGATACATCGACAGGCCGGCGCCAGAACCGAAACCGGGCGGACGCGTCGATATGCAAAGTCGCGTCGCCGACCAACAGGTCGAGGCTTTGCATCGCGCCGGCGCGCACGTTCGACGCCAGCATGGACAGCAAACCGGCGTCAACGGACGTCAGTGACTCCTCGACCCGCTGCGCGGGCGGCTGCGACAGGGCGATGAACGTATCACCGCGCTGCATTTCGCTCCCGACCGCAGAGATGTCGCCTGCGACGCCCCCCAGAGCGTGCCCGAGCGCGCGCAGCCAGCTGTCGTCGCTGCACACACTCCAGCGATTGACGCTGGCCGTCGACCCTTCCGGCACCGCGTGACCGAAGCCCCAGAGCCACCAGCCATTCACGGGCAGTTGACGGGCCCGCTCGCGGCGCTGGTTGACCGGATGCTCGTGCAACAGCATCTGGATCTCGTTCATCAGGCTGCGAATGCGCGCGCCGTCGCGGCCCGCGGGCATGAAGTCGTGCACGTTGTGGCCCACGACGGCATCCGCTGGCTGCGTCGAACAGTCGATGGAGCGGGCACAGCGCAGCAGCCATGCGCCGTGGACGAAGGCCGCCACGGTCAGTTCGCCGGTCCCAAAATGCGAACCGACGAGTGTGCCGAGTGCGCTGGCATCGTCTTCCGTGAGCGCCGCCTGGGCAAGTGGCGCAAGCCGCAGGTGATCGAGGCCAGCCGCGAAGTGCACCGGTTGCGCGACACACCAGGAGCCCGGGCCAGCCGCAGTCAGTCCGTTTTCCAGTGCGAGTGCCGGCCCGGCAGGCCAGTGCGCCAGGAGATCCGCTCCGCCGACGGGCTCGAGCAACCATTCGCGCCACGCTCGTGGTCCGCCGCTCACCAACCGGCCGCGCCCACCGAGCCAGCGTAGCGCATCCATGGCCGGCAGCGCGTCGTTCGCCGACGCCTCGGCCAGCGCCATCTGCAACCAAGGCAGCGCAACACGCACGCGTGCAGCCGCCATCAGCAGACTCCTGCCGTCGGTAACGGGCGCTGCCGTGAACTCGCGCGACGCATGCAGTATCGTAAGGGCATGAAACTCCAGCTCGAAAACCCCGCCGGCACGAACCTGGTGCGCAGCTACGGCCAGGGACAGTTGCGCATCGGCGAACGTACGCATTCGACGAGCCTGATCGTCACGGCGACAGCGATCATCGCGCCCTGGCGACCCACGACAGCCCAGGAACTGACGGCAGCCGACCTCGAGCCCCTGCTCGGCCTGGCACCCGAGGTCGTGCTGCTAGGCACTGGCGTGCGACAGCAGTTCCCGGACGTGCAGGTCCTGCGCATCCTGCACGAACAGCGGATCGGCGTGGAGGTGATGGACACTGCCGCCGCTTGCCGCACATACAACGTGCTGGTCACCGAAGGCAGGAGCGTCGCAGCGGCATTGATCGTCTGAGCTCGCGGCAGGGACCGCCTCAGGCGAGGCCCTGCAGCAGCGGTACGAAAATCACCGGCCCGAGCACTTCACGCTCGTAGCGATCGCCGCGGCGCGTGATGCGCAGCAGTTGCTGCTCGCGTTCGTTGCCGACGGGGATCACGAGCCGGCCGCCATCGGCCAGTTGCTCCAGCAGCGCCGGCGGCACGGCATACGCAGCGGCGGCGACGATGATGCCGTCGAACGGCGCGTAGGCCGCCCAGCCCTCGAAGCCGTCACCGTGTTTCATATACACGTTCGCGATGCGCAGATCGCGCAGGATCTGCCGCGCCTTGACCTGCAGCGCCGCAATGCGCTCGACGCTGTAGAGCGTCGCGACCAGTGGCGCGAGCACGGCGGACTGGTAGCCGCAACCCGTGCCGACTTCGAGCACCTTGCGCGGCTTGCCCGCTTCGAGCAGCGACTGCGTCATGCGCGCCACGATGTAAGGCTGCGAAATCGTCTGGCCGTGTCCGATCGGCAACGCGGTGTCTTCGTAGGCGCGGCTCGCAAGCGCTTCGTCGACGAACATGTGCCGCGGCACGCTGCGGATGCGCTCGAGCACCTCGTTGTCGGTGATGCCCTGCTCGCGCAGGCGCGTCACCAGCCGCTCGCGCGTGCGAGCCGAAGTCATGCCGATGCCGCTGACCCTGCTCTGTTCTTTCACTGGCGCTGCATCCGCGGCTTATTCCGCGCGCCCGCTGAGCCACTCGCCGATCTCGTCGAGCGCCGCATGGCGCGTCAGGTCGACCTGCAATGGCGTGACGGAGACGTACCCGCTGGCGACGGCATGGAAGTCCGTGCCTTCGCCCGCATCCGCGCCCTCGCCGGCGGGCCCCACCCAGTACACCGGGCGACCGCGCGGATCCGATGCACGCACGACCGGCGCGGACCGATGCCGGTGCCCGAGGCGCGTGGACCTGAGGCCGCGCAACTGCTCGTACGGCAGGTCCGGGACGTTGACGTTGAGGATCATCGACGAATGGAGCGGTGAGCGCTGCAAGCGCAGCAGCATTTCGCTTGCCACACGCGCGGCCGTCGCGAAATGCCGACCTTCACGCACGACCAGCGAAATCGCGATCGCAGGCAGTCCAAGGAAGCGCCCCTCCACGGCCGCGGCCACCGTGCCGGAATAGAGCACGTCGTCGCCCAGGTTGGCGCCGTCGTTGATGCCCGAGACGACCATGTCGTGATCGATCTCTCCTTCGAACAGTCCCGAAATGGCGAGGTGCACGCAGTCCGTGGGGGTGCCGTTGACGAAATAGCGCCGGGGACCGTGTTCGGCCACGCGCAGCGGAACGTCGAGCGTCAAAGAGTTACTCGCCCCGCTGCGATTGCGCTCAGGGGCGACCACCGTGACCTGGGCAAGCGGCAGTAACGCTTCGACGAGGCGTTGCAGGCCCTCGGCGCGGTAGCCATCGTCGTTGCTGACCAGGATTCTCATGTGGCGCGGGACCGTATCGTTATCAGGGCCCCAGCAGCGGCGGGGTTGGCCACGAACGCGGCGCAACTATACTGGAATCCCTGCCTGCCTCGGAAGCGAACTCCCCCGGCATGACGACTCGAACCCCGCCGCCAGGTGACGACGACCCGAACGCCTTCCGGCGTGCGATGGCCGGCGTGCGTCCGTTGCCCAGGAGTCCCGCCGCCCCGGCACGGCCGCGCCCGCGAGCGATTGCCAGATTCACGCGTGCCGAGTGCCGGGACCTGCTGCATGAAAACCATGCGATTGCGCCCGACCCTGCAGTGCTCGAAACCGAAGATGAACTGACGTTTCGCCGTACGTACGTGCGCGAGGAGATGATGCGCAAGCTGAGGCGGGGCCAGTTTGCAGTCGAGGCCGAGATCGACCTGCACGGGCTGCGGCGGCACGCCGCGCACGCGGCCCTGAGTCAATTTCTGAACGATTGTGTGCATCGTGGCCTGCACTGCGTGCGCATCATTCACGGTAAGGGACTGCGCTCGGGCCCCGGTGGCCCGGTGCTGAAGCTGGTCGTTCACCACTGGCTGCGCAAGGTCGAGAACGTCGCGGCGTTCGCAGCCGCACGGCCCGCCGACGGTGGCTCCTGCGCGGTTTACGTCCTGCTGGCGGCCCGGAAATAAGGCACGGCTCACTCCTCCCCGCCTTCGCCAGCATCCCAGGCAGCGGCCAGCACTTCATGCAGCACGGCAGTGGCAAACGTGCCCCGTGGCAGCACGAACCGCAGGACCAGTGTGTCGTCAGCGCCGAAGGTCCAGTCGAGTTCACGGACCGGCAACCGCAAGCTGCGCCGCTCGTGATCGATGCGCTCGGCCGCGAGCAACGAAACCAATGCCCCATGCGGCGCGACGACCGCGTCCTCGGCTGTGCATGCGACACCCGTGGCCGGCGATTCGCCGCGGCCAGGCAGGGGGCCGCTCGGATGGACGTCCATTGCGATGCGGCGCGCTTCGAGTGCCGCGTCATCCGGCTCCGCGATGAAGAAACTGCGGCGGCCGTCGAGCATGACGGCCTCGCCCGGCAACAGCCGGTTCCAGTCGCCACGGGTCACGCGCGCGGACAGGACCGCATTGAACACGAAGCTGCGCGCCGCCGACAACGCAAAGCCGCGCTGCGATCGATCCCGTGGCGGAACATCGCCCCCGGCCCATGCAACGGCACGCCGCAGGTTGCTGCCGTCGCGTCCGAACCGCTGCGGACCGAAGTAGTTCGGCACGCCGTGTGCGCGAATTGCCGCCAGGCAGGTTTCGATCGCGCCACGGTCGCCGCGCAGGTCACGGATCAGCAATTCGAACCGGTTCGCGCGATGTGAGCCGGGGCGCAGCTTGCGGCCGTGCCGGTACGCGGCGCGCACGGCATAGCCCTCGCCCTGCCATTGCATGCACTGGGCCACATCGAACAGCACCGGCAACGGCAGCGAGTACGCCTGGGTCGTCAGCGCGTGGCGATCCTTGTGCCCGCTGAATCCGACATCGCGCACCGCCACGCCGGCGTGTCGCGCGAGTTGCGCCGCGACCCAGCCCGTGTTGGCGCCGCGCTTCTCGACAATGAGCAGTCCGTGGTTGCCGGCCCCATCCGGTTCGAAGCCGAGAATCTCGTCGACGACTAAGTCCTCGGGCTCGCGGCGGATCGCACCACTGGCGGGAGGCCGGCCGTGCGCACAAGGCGCGACAAGACTGCCGGGGCCGACCATCGGATCGCTCAATTCCCGTCGCGTCCATTCTTCTGCTCGTTGTCGCCGTATGCAAGCAGCACGATGGCCTGGCAGGCAAGGCCTTCGCCGCGCCCGAGCGCGCCAAGTTCTTCCGTGGTCGTGGCCTTGACGTTGATGCTGTCGATCCTCACCCCGAGGTCGTCTGCGATGTTCTGCCGCATGAGCACACGATGAGGCCCGATGCGTGGATCCTGCGCGAGGATCGTCAGGTCGGCATTGACGAACCGCCAGCCCTGCGCCTGCACGAGCGCTGCGCAATGCCGCAGGAAGTGCCGGCTGTCGGCTCCCTTCCAGCGCGGGTCGCTGTCGGGGAAGTGTTCGCCGATGTCGCCGAGCGCCATGGCGCCGAGCAGCGCGTCACACAGCGCGTGCAGGGCGACGTCGCCGTCCGAATGCGCGATCACTCCGCGGGTGTGCGGAATGCGCACGCCACCGAGCGTCACGTGATCCCCATCCCCATAGGCATGCACGTCGTAACCGATTCCCACCCTCATGCGACCATCCCTCGTCTCCGCTTACGGTTTTTCCGGCCGCAGGATCGCCTCCGCCAGCGCGGCGTCCTCCGGGTTCGTCACCTTGATGTTGTCGGCGCGGCCGCAGACCAGCCGGGGCTGCAGTCCCAGGCTTTCGATCGCGGACGCTTCGTCCGTGACCGGCCGGTCGCGCTCCATGCAGAGCCGGAGCGCGCGCAGCAACAGGCCATAGCGGAACATCTGCGGCGTGAGTGCGCGCCAGAGTCCGTCACGTGCGACGGTTTCACTGACGCGCTGCTCGCGGTCTGCGCGCTTCAGCGTGTCGCTGACCGGAACGGCGAGCAAGCCGCCGACGGCATCCGCATCGAGCGTGTCGAACAGCAGCTCGAGATCGTTGCGGCGCAGGCAGGGACGCGCGGCATCGTGGACCAGCACCCAGTCCGTGTCCCGGGCGTCACCCTCGAGCGCGCCGAGCCCGTTCACGACGGAATTCTCACGCCGTGTGCCGCCGGTACAGCGCCGGACTCGCGGATTCGAAAACTCGGGCAAGCCTTGCCAGTGGTTGTCGCCGTGCGCGAGCGAAACGACGATACCGTCGATGCGGGGTTCGGCCAGCAGGGCGGCCAGCGTCCAGGACAGCAGTGGCCGCCCGTGCAAAGGGGTGTATTGCTTGGGCAGCGCAGCGCCGAAGCGGGAACCCTGCCCCGCCGCGGGCACGATCGCCCAGCGCCGGGCCGCGAGGGTCACGGCAAGTCGGCCTGGGCCGTCCTTTGCCCCGCCGCCGCAGCGGCGGGTGCCGGCGTGGTCGCCGATCCGGGTTGTGCGGGCGGCACGACCTGGAAGAAGGTCTCGTTCGTCTTGACCATGCCGAGGTCGGTGCGCGCGCGTTCCTCGATGGCCTTGCGGCCTTCCTTGAGGTCGCGGACTTCAGCCGCGAGCGTGCGATTACGGGTTTCGAGCCGGGTATTTTCGGCGGACTGGACGTCGATGGCCTGCTCGAGACGCCAGACTTCGCGCATGCCGTCGGGCGATGCCCAGATACGGTACTGGAGCAGCATCAACACGACGGCCAGCAGGCCGGCCATGATCCGGGTGGTCATGGGCGTGGAAGATTAGCAGAAACCGGGCGCATCAAGCACAACTGACGGCGGCGGCCACCGGGAAAGCCTCCCGGCCGGCGTAGGACCCGTCGGCTCCGAGTTCGGCCTCGATGCGCAGCAACTGGTTGTATTTGGCGATGCGGTCGGAGCGGCAAAGCGATCCGGTCTTGATCTGCGTCGCCCGCGTGGCGACCGCGATGTCGGCAATCGTGTTGTCTTCGGTCTCACCCGAACGGTGCGAGATGACTGCGCTGTAACCGGCTGCGGCCGCCATGTCGATCGCCTCGAGCGTCTCCGTCAGCGTGCCGATCTGGTTGGGCTTGATCAGGATCGAGTTGGCCACGCCCCGGGCAATGCCCTCACGCAGGATCCTGGTGTTGGTCACGAAGATGTCGTCGCCGACCAGCTGGATGCGCTTGCCGAGGCGCTGCGTGAGCAGCGACCAGCCATCCCAGTCGCCCTCGGCCATGCCATCTTCGACCGTGATGATCGGGAAGCGGTTGACCAGACCTTCGAGATAATCGACGAACTGCGTCGGCGTGAACTGCCGGCCTTCCGACTCGAGGTGGTAGACCCCATCCTTGAAGAACTCGGAGCTCGCCACGTCGAGACCGAGGTACACGTCGCGGCCAGCCTTGAACCCGGCGCGCTCGACCGCCTCGAGGATCGTCTCGAGCGCCGCTTCGTTCGATGGCAGGTTCGGCGCAAAGCCGCCTTCGTCACCGACAGCCGTCGCGAGCTTGCGCTCGTGCAGCACCTTCTTGAGCGTGTGGAAGATTTCGGCGCCATAGCGCAGCGCCTCGCTGAAGTTCGGCGCGCCGACCGGCAGGACCATGAACTCCTGGATGTCGACGCTGTTGTCCGCGTGCGCGCCGCCGTTGATGATATTCATCATCGGCACCGGCATCACCTTGCGGCCCGGGCCGCCGAGGTGGCGGAACAGGCTCTGCTTCGAGGCGCGCGCCGCCGCATGCGCCGACGCCAGCGAAATGGCGAGCAGCGCATTCGCACCCAGGCGCGACTTGGTCTCGGTGGCGTCGAGCGCGATCATCTTCGCGTCGATGCCGCGCTGGTCCATGACATCGTGACCGAGCAGCGCGTCGCGCAGCTCGCCGTTGGCGTTGCGCACGGCCTGCAGCACGCCCTTTCCCATGTAGCGCTTCTTGTCGCCATCGCGCAGTTCGACGGCTTCACGCGAGCCCGTGGAAGCACCAGACGGCACGGCGGCACGGCCCATCACGCCGCCTGCGGTGAAGACGTCCGCTTCGACCGTGGGATTGCCGCGCGAATCCATGATCTCGCGGGCCTTGATGTCGATGATCTTAGTCGTCATAGGGTCGATTCCTCGAAAGGCCGTTGTTTTACGGCGACGTCAATTTGCTGCATCACCTCGAGCAGCGAGCGCATACGGTCGAGCGGCCACGCATTGGGGCCGTCCGAGAGCGCCTGCGCCGGATCAGGGTGGGTTTCCATGAACACGCCGGAGACGCCGGCGGCGACCGCCGCACGGGCCAGCACCGGCACGAATTCGCGCTGCCCGCCCGACGCGTTACCCTGGCCGCCTGGCAACTGCACAGAGTGCGTCGCGTCGAATACGACAGGGGCGTACTCGCGCATCACGGCGAGCGAGCGCATGTCGGACACGAGGTTATTGTAGCCGAACGAAAAGCCGCGTTCGCACGCCAGCACCTGTTCGTTGCCCGTGGAACGCGCCTTGTCGATGACGTTCTTCATCTCCCACGGCGACAGGAACTGGCCCTTCTTGATGTTGACGGGCCTGCCCTGGCTCGACGCGCTCAGGATGAAATTCGTCTGGCGGCAGAGGAAAGCCGGGGTCTGCAGCACGTCGACGACCGAGGCGACCTCGGCCAGCGGCGTGTCTTCGTGCACGTCGGTGAGCACGGCCAAGCCGAACTGGCGCTTCACTTCCGCCAGGATGCGCAGGCCTTCTGCGATGCCCGGGCCGCGGAAGCTCGCCTGCGACGAACGGTTCGCCTTGTCGAAACTGGCCTTGAAGATGTACGGGATACCGAGCGCAGTCGTGATTTCCTGCATGCGGCCGGCGATGTCGAGCACGAGGCCTTCGCTCTCGACGACGCAGGGACCAGCGATCAGGAAGAACGGGCGGTTTTGCCCGACCTCGAAGCCGCAGAGCTTCATGCGCCCGCCGCCACCGGCAGCTTGCCGGCCTTGTGGTCGCGTGCGGCGCGGATGAAGCCGGTGAAGAGCGGATGCCCGTCACGCGGCGTCGAACGGAATTCAGGGTGGTACTGGCT
>JAPLSF010000198.1 GCA_026398785.1 Pseudomonadota bacterium
AGTCCCGCGAGTTGCTCGCACAACTGACGCGAGCCGACCTGTCGAACGAAGCATTCCCGTGGCTGTCGGTGCGCACGATCGACATCGGCTACACCAAGGCCATCGCCCTGCGCGTGAACTACGTCGGCGAACTCGGCTGGGAACTGCACGTGCCGGCCGAGCACGTGCTCTCGGTGTACGACTTGATCTGGGCGGCGGGTGAGCCGCTCGGCATTGCCGACTACGGCCTGTATGCGATGGACAGCCTGCGCCTCGAGAAGTGCTATCGAGCCTGGAAAGGCGACCTCACGACCGAGTACACGCCGTTCATGGCGTCGCTCGACCGCTTCGTGAAGCTCGACAAACCGGGCGGCTTCATCGGCCAGGAGGCGTTGCGACGCGAGGCGAAGGCGGGGCCCATCGAGCGCTTCGTGCCGCTGCTGGTCGATGCGGGTGATGCCGATGCCGCCGCGGTGTCGATCGTCTACGACGGCGACAAGATGGTCGGTCTAGTGACCTCCGGCGGCTACGGCCACCGGATGCGCCAGAGCATCGCGCTGGCCTACGTCCGTACGGACCTGGCCGTGCCCGGTACGGTCCTCGAAGTGGAGATCCTCGGTGAGCGTCGACGCGCCGTGGTGGGGAAGGAACCGCTCTACGATCCGGAGAACGCTCGCCTGCGCGGGTGAACTCGCGAGGCCCGCCTGCATAGCCGCGTCACCCCTCCAGTGGTTCGGCCGAGGCCCCAGGGAACGTGACCCGGACCCGCGTACCGACGCCAACCTGGCTCGTGAACTCGACGGGCCAGCCGAACCGGTCGGACAGGCGCCGGACGATCGTGAGCCCGACGCCGTAGCCGGGCCCGCCGGTAGACCCGCGCACGAACGGTTGATCCATGTCGCGAAGGCGCCCCGCCGGCAGGCCGACGCCCGTGTCCTCGATCACGACCGCGTCCGGGTGGATCTCGACACGGATCGAGCCCGCGTCCGTGTATGCGACGGCGTTGCGCAGCAGGTTACCGAGCAGCACCGACAGCACCCTCTCGGGAGCCTTGAGCGACAAGCGGCAGCGGGCGTCGAACTGCAGCGAGATCGGCTTGCCTTCGGCAAGCGGTCGAACGCGATCCATTTCGGTCGCGATCACGTCGTTGATGCAGACCGTCTCCGACGGCAAACCCGTCTCCGACTCGCGCGCGAGCAACAGGAATGCGGCCGTCAATTCTTCCATGTCCCGTGCCGAGCGGCGGATACGCTGCACGGCGCGTCGCTCCGGCTCCCCGAGGCTCGTACCCTGCAGGAGCAGGTCGGAGGCCATCTGAATCACCGTGAGGGGACTGCGCAACTCGTGGCTCGCATCGCGCGTGAAATGTCGCTCACGCTCCATGAACTCGTTGAGCCGCTGGGCGAACCGCGCAAGCGCCGCTGAGAGTTCGCTGACTTCATCATCGGAGCCGATTGGCAGGCGGTCGGGCTCGAAGACCGCAGGGTCCGGGGCGTTCGGGTCGAGCTGACGCACCGAACGCGCGAGGGCCATGACGGGAGACAGCGCCCGTCGCGAGGCGCGGAATCCGAGCCAGGTAGAGAAGTACAGCACCAGCAAGACGATCGCCAGGGGCGCGAGCCCATAGTAGGCCGCGAGTCGCCCGACGCTGCTGCCATCGAAGGTGAGGTAGAGGCGCCGGCCCTGGCGCTCGCTGACATAGACGAGATAATCGACCGCGTCGTGGTGCCAGGGATGGTAGCCGAGCCCAAGTGGTCGCAGCGCAGCGGGCACATCATCGATGTAGCCGGTGAGATTGCGGGTGTTCGGCAGCGGGAAATCCGGCCGCGCTGAGCGTTGCTCCCAGAAGTGCGCAGCCTCGTCTCGCAAGGCCTCGCGGATCAGCAGGCGTTCGAGCAGTGCGCCGGCGATGAAGACGCCGACGATTGCCGCCACGCTGATGAAGGTGGCCTGCAGCAGGAAGGCCCGGCTGAGCCGTGCGCCGATGCCGCGACCGGAGCCGCTACTTTTCTTCATGGCTCAAGGCGACGCGGTAGCCTGCGCCCGCGACCGTGTGGAGCAACGGCCGGTCAAAGGGTTTGTCGATTGCCTTGCGCAGCGCGTAGAGGTGGCTGCGCAAGGTGTCGGAGTCCGGCAACACGTCGCCCCAGACCTCGCGCTCAAGCTGTTGCCGACTGACGATGCGCGGCGATGCGCGCATGAGGACCGTCAGCAGCTTGAGGCCGATCGGCATCAACTTGATCGGCTGCCCGGCGCGCGTCACCTCCAGCGTCGAGGTATCGAGCAGTAAGTCGCCGACGCGCAAGGTTTCGGTCACGACGGTGCCGCGCTGGCGGCGCAGCAAGGTGCGGATCCTCGCCTCGAGTTCCCGGATCTCGAACGGCTTGACGAGATAGTCATCGGCGCCCGCTTCGAGGCCCAAGACCTTGTCGTCGATGGTGTCGCGCGCGGTCAGCATCAGCAACGGTGTGTCACGCTTTGCTTCCTCACGCAGCTTGCGGCACAAGGCGAGGCCATCGAGGCCTGGCAACATCACGTCAAGGACGATCACATCGTAGGGGTTGGTGACCGCAAGGTGGAGCCCAGTCACGCCGTCGCCTGCGTAATCCACGGCATAGCCTTTCCGCTCCAGGAATTCGACCACCATCTCCGCGATATCGCGATTGTCTTCGACGAGCAGGATGATCGATCTGGTGGCGTCTGGGTTCAATTGGCGCATCTCCTCGGTCGCAGAGATTAGCACTCATCCGGTGCCAGGCATGAGATCGAACCACCGCCGGGCGCCCGCACTCCTCGCAGCTCGTGAACAGCGGGAGCCGCGGAAAAGTGGCCTGTGGTTTTCACGTTGCCTTTACGTGGCCTTCACGCGGCCTTCACATGGCTTGCCATAACCTCCACCACGTCCACTGCCACACATCACCCTTCATCCGCAGTTCAACCTCGAGGATAAATCGCCATGAAACTCTCAGCACTCGTTCGTACCCGCACGGCAGCGCTCGCAGTAGCCGCGTCCGCCGCGCTCAGCTTCGCAGTCCCGGCATCCGCGGCCCCGTCCGTGCAGCTCACCAAGGGCGCCACCGAAGTGGCGCTGTATTCCAGTTTCGTAGACGCGCTGGGTTCGCTGGGCGTGACGCCGGGCAATGTGCTCCCGGGCTCGCTCATACCCACGTCGGATTCGGCCAAGGTTTCCTTCCCCATCCCGACCGGCGAACTCGATGCGGCCGGGCCGAAGCTCGAGATCCTGCACTCCGGCGGCTTGACGCTCACGGCCGGCACCACCCGCGTGGCACTGACCTCATTCATCATCGAGAACCTGGGTGGCCACCTGCGGTTGACCGGCGTGGTCAAGGCGAATGACAGCATCGTCGGGCGGATTCCCCTGTTCCGGATCGTGCTCACCCAGGCCCCCGAGGTGATCCCGTCGTCCGGTGGCGCCGCTCACCTGTCGATCAAGGGCGCCAAGCTGTCACTGACACAGAGTGCAGCCGACGCACTCAATGGCGTGTTCAAGGTGAACGCGTTCAAGAGCGGCTTCCCGATCGGCGTGGCCAGGGTCAGCGCGACTGTGCGGGACCTGGACGGCGGCTGACGAGACGCGACAGCCGTCGCACGCGCAAGCGGTGCCGGTGGTCTGGCTATTCGGGTAACGCCTCGATTACCGAATAACTGGATTACCGGCACCTTTTTTCTATTCTTCGCCGTAGTCGCGCACGGCTAGACGTCGTTCGCTGTGACGCGTCACGGCAACGATCAGAGTTCGCGGGCAACCTCGTGCAGCAACTGCACGACGTACAGGCTGAACGAACGCCAGACCTCCAGCCGGAACAGCTGCTCGGCGGGACGCCACAGCACGATCTCGGCTTTGCCGAACACTGTGCGCGTGCACATGCCGACCGGAAAGTCGCGCAGGTTGAGCGGCAGCGGACACTGCGACTCCAGCAGCGGTTCGGCGTGCGGTCCATGGACGCTTAAACCCACCTGACGATGGCTTACGTCGACCAGTGAATAGGCATGTCCCTGCAGTGCGTGTGCCAGCGACGCTTCGATCCGTTCCACCTGGCCGTCCGGCGCGAGCAGCAGTTGCTCGTCTGGCCCGAGCCACAGCGCGGAGCGATCGCCGTCGGTGGCCGCACGGCAGGCGGTCTCGGGAAAGGAAATACCAAAGCCCTCGCCTGCGGCGGCACGCGCGCCGGCTGCCCCGCGCAGGATGAAGCGCGTTGCCGAAGGCACCACCTCAAGCCACGCGGCAGCGGGCAGGCCAACAGTGCGGCGGATTGCCGTGTCAACCATGGAGTCGCGCTCCTTCGGCGTCGTAGAACACAGTCGCTGTGACCTGCACGGGAATCTCGCCACCGGGCATCGGCACGTACAGCGTCTCGCCAATCCTTGCGCGACCGCCACGCACGAGCGCGAGTGCAATCGAACGTCCGAGCACGGCGCTGTGGTACGAAGACGTGACGTGGCCGATCATCTTCATCGGTGCGCGCTGGCCGCGCGTGGCGACGATCTGCGCGCCTTCGTCCAGCACCACCCTGGGATCCGCCGTCAGCAGTCCAACCAGCTGCTTGCGATCGGGCGCATGCATCGTTGCGCGCGCGAGCGAACGCTTACCGACGAAGTCCGGCTTGGACTTCGCAATGGCCCAGCCGAGGCCTGCGTCATCCGGTGTCACCGTGCCGTCGGTCTCCTGGCCCACGATGATGTAGCCCTTCTCCGCGCGCAGAACGTGCATGGTCTCGGTGCCGTACGGCGTGATGCCGTGCGACTGACCCGCAGCATGAATTGCTTCCCACACGGCGAGCCCGTAATCGGACGGGACGTTGACCTCGTAACCGAGCTCACCGGTGAAGCTCATGCGGAACAGGCGCATGGGCACGCCGCAGATGCGCCCCTGCGTGACGCCAAGGTGCGGCAAGGCAGCAGCCGAAAAGTCGACGTCGCTGACCAGCGGCGCGAGCACGTCGCGAGCGCGTGGGCCCTGCACGGCGATCACGCACCACTGTTCGGTGGTCGAGGTCAGCCAGCACTTGACGTCCGGCCATTCGGTCTGCAGGTAGTCTTCCATCATCCCGAACACACGCGCGGCGCCGCCGGTCGTGGTCGTCACGTGGAACCGGTCCTCGGCGATGCGTGCGATCACGCCGTCATCGTAGATGAAGCCGTCGTCGCGCAGCAGGATGCCGTACCGCGAGCGGCCCACGGCCAGCGTGGCGAAGCCGTTCACGTACATGCGTGACAGGAACGTCGCGGCATCGGGGCCGACCACCTCGATCTTGCCGAGCGTCGACGCGTCGAACATGCCGACGCCTGCGCGCACGGCCTTGCACTCACGCTCGACGGCAGCGTGCATGTCCTCGCCGGGACGAGGGAAATACCGCGCCCGCTTCCATTGACCGACGTCCTCGAACACAGCGGCCTGTTGCACCGCCCAGTCGTGCATCGGGGTCGGGCGGACCGGATCGAACAGGTCGCCACGGTCGTAACCCGCGAAGATACCGAATGTGATCGGCGTGTATGGCATGCGGAACGTGGTGAGACCCACCTTGGGGATCGCCCGGCCGAGCTCGCCTGCCACGAACGCGAGCGCGTTCATGTTGGAAGTTTTGCCCTGGTCCGTCGCCATGCCGGTCGTCGTGTAGCGCTTGATGTGCTCCACGGATTCAAACCCTTCGCTCATGGCGAGCGCGAGGTCCTTGGTCGTGACGTCGTTCTGGAAGTCGACGAACGCACGCGACGGCTGCAGGTGGTTGGCCTGCGGCAGCACGCCCGGCAGGCCGTGCATGCTGAACTCGCGGGACTGCACCCGGTATTGCTGCGCCGCGACCGAATGCCCCGCCGCCAGCGCCGACTCCGCGCCCACGCGCGCACCGTCATTCAGGACCTCGGCGTAACCATCGACCCCACGGCACGAGCCGGCCGAGCACTCCGGCTCAGCCGAAATGGACGGCAGGAAGGCCTGGCGTGCTTCGTTGAATTCGAGCTTGCCGCGCGACTGCGAGAACAAGTGGACGCTGGGCGTGTAACCGCCCGAAACCAGCAGGGCGTCGCACTCGACCCGACGGGTGTCGTTGACCGCACCGCTGGCAAGCATGCCGATCGTCACCTCGCGCACACCGAGTCGGCCACGTGTACCGAGTACGGTTGCGCCCGTGACCACTTCGATGCCCGCCTGCCGGGCAGTGTCGAGCGGCGCGCCGGCCGCATCCGTTCGCACGTCGGCGATCAAGGCCACGCGCACTCCGGCTACGCGCAGGTCGAGCGCGGCCGAATAGGCCGCGTCGCTGCCGGTGACCAGCACGACGTTCTGCCCCACTGCTACGCCGTGACGGTTCAGGTACGTCCGTGCCGCCGAGGCCAGCATGACGCCTGGACGATCGTTGCCCGGAAACACCAGTGGACGCTCGATGGAGCCCGTCGCTATCACGACGCGTGCCGCACGCACCTGCCACAACCGTTCGCGCGGCATGTTGGCCGACGGCGCAGGCAGGTGCTCGGTGATGCGCTCGTTCAAACCGAGCAGGTTGTGCGGGAAATACCCGAATGCCGTCGTTCTAGAGAGCAGCGTGACGTTGGCACGCGCGCGCAGGGTCGCGATCGAATCGCGAACCCAGTCCCCGGACGCCTTGCCGTCGATCGTCGCGGTCGGTTCGTCCAGCAGCGAGCCACCGAATTCCGGCTGCTCGTCGCACAGCATCACGCGCGCACCGCTGGTGGAGGCAGACAGTGCCGCTGCGATGCCGGCCGGGCCCGCGCCGACCACCAGGACGTCGCAATGAGCGAAGCGCTGCGAGTAGCGATCCGGATCCGGCAGCGTGGGCGACTCGCCCAGGCCTGCCGCACGGCGAATGAGAGGCTCGTACAGCTTGTGCCACGCGGCTCGCGGCCACATGAACGTCTTGTAATAGAACGCAGCCGGCAGCAGCGGCGACAGCAGGTCGTTGACGGCCTGCACGTCGAAGTCGAGGCTCGGCCAGCGGTTCTGGCTCCGCGCGACGAGCCCGTCGTACAGCTCGACCTGGGTCGCGCGCAGATTCGGCGCGCAGCGCGCCTCGTCGCGAATCACCGTGACCAGGGCGTTGGGTTCCTCCGATCCGGCGGCAATGACGCCACGCGGACGGTGGTACTTGAACGAGCGACCGAACACCCGCACGCCGTTCGCCAGCAATGCGGAAGCGAGCGTGTCACCGGCGAAGCCGCTGCAGGTCTTGCCGTCGAACGTGAAACGGATGACGCGCGAACGATCGACGCGACCACCGTGTTCGATGCGACGGCCGCTCACGGCTGCTGCACTGCCTGGATCGCAGGCATCGGCTCACCGGCACGGTACGTCGCCAGGAAATGATCGGTGGTGGTGTCGCGCAGCGCATTGAAAAAGCGCGCGCAGCCGCGCACGTGGCGCCAGCGCTCCGCGTGGATGCCCCTGGTGTTGTTGCGCAGGTACAGGAACTCCGCCCACTGCTCCGGCGACGTGGTTGACGGGTCGGCAGGACGGGCGACATGCGCCTGTCCCGCATACGCAAACTCGAGTTCGGGCCGCAGGCCGCAATACGGGCATTGAATCAGCAGCATGGCGGGCTCAGTGCGCGACGGCTGCAGCGGCCGCCTCGTCGATCAGGTGACCGTCGCGGAAGCGTTCGATCGTGAACGGCGCGTTGATCGGGTGCGGTTCGTCCCTGGCCATCGTCCATGCCAGCAGGTGACCGGAACCCGGCGTCGCCTTGAAGCCGCCGGTACCCCAGCCGCAGTTCACGTACAAGCCCGCGACCTGCGTCTTGGCGATGATCGGCGAGCGGTCCGGCGTCACGTCGACGATGCCGCCCCAGTTGCGCAGCATGCGCATGCGACGGAACGCCGGGAACAACTCGCAGATCGCAGACAGCGTGTGTGAATTGACGTGCAGGGCGCCGCGCTGCGTGTAACTCGTGTAGGCGTCGGTACCGGCACCGATCACCAGTTCGCCCTTGTCGGACTGGCTGATGTATGCGTGGATCGAGTTCGACATCACGACACACGGCACGGCGGGTTTCACGGGCTCGGAGACCAGCGCCTGCAACGGGAAGCTCTCGAGCGGCAGCCGCACGTCGGCGAGACCCAGCACCACGCTCGTATTGCCGGCGGCCGAGACGCCGACGCGACGGCAACGAATCAGGCCGCGTGCGGTCTGCACGGCCTCCATCGCGCCGGACGCGTCACGGACCAGGCCAGTGACTTCGCAGTTTTCGATGATATCGACGCCGAGCGCATCCGCGGCGCGCGCATAGCCCCAGGCCACGGCGTCATGTCGAGCGGTGCCGCCACGTCGCTGCAGGGCGCCACCCAGCACGGGATAGCGAATATTCCGTTCGATATTCAGCGGCGGACAGTAGGCTTTTGCTTCTTCCGGCGAGAGCCATTCGTTGTCGACACCGTTGCCGCGGTTGGCGTGAATATGACGCTTGGCCACCTGCACGTCGTGCACCGTGTGCGCCAGCATCAGCACGCCGCGCGGCGAGAACATGACGTTGTAGTTCAGGACCTGGGAGAGGTTCTCCCACAGCTTGAGCGCGTGGTCATAGAGCGCCGCGCTTTCGTCGAACAGGTAGTTCGACCGGATGATGGTCGTGTTGCGGCCGGTGTTGCCGCCGCCGATCCAGCCCTTTTCCAGCACCGCAGTGCGCGTGATGCCGTGCTCGGCAGCAAGGTAATACGCCGCGGCGAGTCCATGGCCCCCGCCGCCGATGATGATCGCGTCGTACTCAGGCTGCGGCGCGACACGACGCCACTGCGGCGTCCAACCCTGCTGGCCGCCGAAGGCCTCCTTGAGCAGTGTCCAGCCGGAGAATTTCCGCATCAGGCCCTCAGGTCGGCGTTCTGCGGATCGTACGGCGAGTCGACGAGCACGGTCGCGCGCTTGCGCTCGCCGAGCACCTCGATCATCAGTTCGGTGCCGACGGCGGCAAACTCCGGTTTCACGTAGCCAATGGCAAGACTCTTGCGCAGGCAATGCCCGTAATAGCCAGAGGTAGCGCGGCCGACGAGCTTGCCGTCGGGTGCGAAAATCGGTTCGTTGCCGAGCGGATCCGCATCCGTGACCCCGTGCACTTCGAGGGTGATGAAGCCGAGCGGCAGGCCGTTCTTCTGTTGCTGCGCGAGCGCCTCGCGACCCGTGAATGGGCCCTTCTCCATGCGCACGAAACGCGCTAGACCGCCCTCGAGCGGCGTGTTGTCGCGCGTGAGGTCGCTGCCCCACATGCGGTACGACTTCTCCATGCGCAGCGACTCCATCGCGCGCATGCCGGCCATGCCGATGCCGTACCGCGCGCCCGCCGCGAAGATCGCGTCGAACAGGTGGTGCGCGTATTCGATCGGGAAATGCAGTTCCCAGCCCAGTGCGCCGACGAAGTTCACGCGCAGCGCGTAGACGTCGGTGGCAAAGCCGGCTTCGATCACCTGCCCCGTCAGCCAGGGGAACGCTGCGTTGTCGAGCGGCACGTCGGTGAGCTTCGCCATGACGTCGCGGGCCCGCGGGCCCGCCAGCACGAACACACCGCGCGAACCGGTGATGTTGCGCAGCGTGACCGAACCGTCGGTCGGCAGGCGCTTCTGCAGGAAGTCCGAGTCGTAGCGCTCAGCCGCACCGGCGCTGACCGCGTAGTAGTGGTGGTCGGCGAGCTTGGT
>JAPLSF010000314.1 GCA_026398785.1 Pseudomonadota bacterium
CGCATCAAGGAGATCGCGCAGGAAGTCCTGCCTGGCATCCCGGTGTCGCTGTCGTCGGAAGTCGTACCCGAAATGCAGGAGTACGAGCGGACGGTCACGACTGTCGCCAACTCGTACGTGCGTCCGCGCGTGCAGAAGTACGTCAAGAACCTGCAGGCGAAACTCGACGCCAAGGCGAAGCGCGTCAAGCTGCACATCCTGCGTTCCGATGGCGGTCTCGCCTCGGCCAGAAGCGCCGAGGATTTCCCGGTCAACCTGCTGATGTCGGGCCCGGCGGGCGGCGTCACGGGCGCGCTCTGGGTGGCGGTGCAGGCGGGGTTCCCGAACCTGCTCACGGTGGACGTCGGCGGCACCTCGACCGACGTCGCATTGATCATGAACGGCCAGCCGCGGCTGCGGCGTGAAACCACCGTGGGCGACGTCACGGTGCGCGCCTCGTCGGTGGACATCCGCACGGTCGGAGCGGGCGGCGGTTCGATCGCCCACGTTCCCGAACTCACCGGCGCACTGCGTGTCGGCCCGCAATCCGCCGGTGCCGATCCGGGTCCTGCCGCGTACGGCAAGGGCGGCACGGAACCCACGGTCACCGACGCGAACGTCGTGCTCGGTTACCTGCCGGAACAGCAGCGCCTCGGCGGCGACATGCTGCTCGACCGAGCGCTGGCGCAACAGTCGGTCGAGAAGATCGCCAAGTCGCTCGGCAAGACGCCCCGGGATGCCGCGCTCGGCATCTACGACATCGTCAACGAGAACATGGTCGGCGCGCTGCGCCTGGTGTCGGTGGAGCAGGGTCACGATCCGCGCGATTACGCGCTGATCGCGTTCGGTGGCGCCGGTCCGCTGCACGCCAATGCACTGTCGCGACTGCTCGGTTCGTGGCCGTCGATCATTCCGCCGGGCCCCGGCGTGTTGTGCGCGCTCGGTGACGCCACGACGGCGGTGCGCGACGAATCCTCGCGCACCTACATCCGCAGGTTCTCCGAGACCAGCAAGGACGACATCCTCAAGCTGCTGAAGGCGCAGGCACAGGATGCGGCCAAGGCGCTCGCGAGCGAGAAAGTCGCGGCCAGCGACATGGAGTTCGGCTACCAGGTGGACGTGCGCTATCACGGCCAGGGCCTGCGGCTGACGATCGACGTCGACCTGAAGCGTCTCGAAAAGGAGGGCCTGACCGCGATCGCCGGTCCGTTCGACGCCGAGCACACGCGGCTCTTTACCTTCGCGTTGCCGCTCGAGCACGAATTCGTCGCACTGCGTGCGGTGGTGCAGGGCAAGGGCATCAACATCAAGCGGCAGGTCATCGCGAGGGGCGGCGCGAATGCGACCGCGGCCGCGGTCGGCAGGCAGAAGTCGTACATGGACGGCAAGGACTGCATCGCGATCGTCTACGACCGCGCCAAACTCAAGGCCGGCAACCGTATCGCCGGCCCGGCGATCGTGATGGAAATGGACTCGACCGCGGTGATCCTGCCGCAGCACCACGGCAAGGTGGATGCGTACGGCAACATCCTGATCTACCCCGACAATTACCAGGCGCCGAAGAAAAAGGCGGGCGCAGCGAAGCCGAAAGCGGCTCTCACGAAGGTCAAGCGTGCGGTGAAGAAAGCCGTCCGCAAGGCCAAGTAACAGCCCGTCTGCCGCAACACTTTTGGAGATACGCACATGCCCGCCAAGATCATTCAGCGCAACAAGAAGCCGATGAAGAAGGTGAAGGTCGATTCCGTCACCATCGACATCATCGAAAGCGCCCTGCGCAATGCCCGTTACGAAATGGACACCGTGCTGTTCCGCACGGCCATGTCGCCCGGCATCCGCGAACAGCACGACGAATTTCCCATGATCGCGAACCTCGACGGCAAGATGGTCGTCGGCCAGTTCGGCTCGTTCATCTGGGGCTTCATGCAGGGGTACGACGGCACGGTCGAGGAAGGCGACGTCTTCCTGACCAACGACCCGTACTCGGTCAATGGCGCGATCAGCCACCAGAATGACTGGCTGATGCTGATGCCGGTGTTCAAGGACGGCCGCGTCATCGCCTGGTCGGCGATGTTCGGTCACATGACCGACGTCGGCGGCAAGGTGCCGGGCTCGTTGCCCACCGATGCGCGGACGATCTACGAGGAAGGCGTGTCCGTCCCGCCGATCAGGATCATCAAGGGCGGCCAGCTGCAGGACGACCTGCTCAAGGTCATCCTGCATAACTGCCGCCTGCCGACGTGGAATTTCTCGGACTTCAACGCAATCGTCGCGGCGCTGCGCACGGCCGCGATCCGCTGCGTCGAGATCTCGACGCGCTTCGGCGACGACGTGTTCTATTCGGCGATGGACGCCATGCTCGAGCGCAACAAGCGCGCGATGCGTCAGCTCATCCGCCAGACGGTCCCGGAGAAGAAGCAGTACTTCGAGGACTACATCTGCGACGACGGCCTCAACATGGGCCCGTACAAGATCGCGTGCACGATGTGGCGCGAAGGGGACAAGTGCATCTTCGACTTCACGGGCACCGACCCGCAGTCGATCTCGTCGATCAACTTCCTGTTGAACGAAGAGATGTTCAAGATGTTCGCGGGCGTCTACATGATCATGGTGTTCGACCCGCAGATCCTGTTCAACGATGGCTTCTACGACCTGATGGAAGTCCGCATTCCACCGGGCACTTTGCTCAAGCCGTTGAAGCCCGCTGCGCTCTCATGCCGTACGCACGCGCTCGGCCGCATCTTCGACATCCTCGGCGGACTGCTCGGCCAGGGCAATCCGGCGTTCATGTGTGCGGCAGGTTTCTCGGACAGCCCGCACTTCATGTACTCGGGTTACAAGAAGACCGGCGAGTGGTACCAGCTGTACCAGATCACCTTTGGCGGCATCCCGGGCAAGCCCTTCGGCGACGGGCCGGACGGGCACTCGCTGTGGCCGTCGTTCACCAACGTGCCGAACGAGTTTCTCGAGAGCTACTTCCCGCTGCGCATCGACATCTACGAGACCATTGCGGACACCGGCGGTGCGGGCAAGAACCGCGGCGGCAACGGCCTGCGCATCGGTTACCGTTTCCTCGAGCAGGGCGAGATCTCGATCCATGACGACCGTTGGCTGACCTATCCGTGGGGCGTCAACGGCGGCTTGCCGGGCGCTCGCAGCAAGAAGACCCTGGTGCGCGCCGACGGCACCGAAGAGAACCTGCCGTCCAAGATCGACCGCGTGAAGGTCAACGAAGGCGACCTGCTGCTCTCCGATACGTGGGGTGGTGGCGGTTGCGGCGATCCGTTCGAGCGTGAAATCGACAAGGTCGTGTTCGACGTCCAGGCCGGTCTGGTGACGCCGCAGGGCGCACGCAACTACGGTGTCGTCATCAAGACCGACCTGACGGCGGACGTGGCGGCCACCAGGAAACTCCGTGCGCAGCTCACGGCCGAGCGCGGGCCGATGCCGCTGTTCGACCGCGGCTTCACGTCGATCGAGTCGCTCAAGCAGCGCTGCAAGGCCGAGACCGGTCACGAAGCCCCGCAGCAGCCACGGTTCTCCGAACGCGTGCTCAAGTCGGCAGGGGTCGCCAAGAAGAAAACGCAGGCAGCCTGACATGGCGGGCAACGCAGCCGACACGTACACCACGGTCGGCTACAGCTCGCCGAGCTTCAGTGCCGGGCTCCGCCCGGCCGTGCTCGTGGTCGATTTTCAGCTGGCCTTCACTGATCCACGCTGGCCACTCGGCGGCTTGCCGCTGATCCACGCGGCGCGCGATCGCACGGCTGACCTGCTGAAACTCGCGCGCGAGCGGGACGTGCCGGTGGCGGCCTGCTACACGGCGTACGGCAGCCTGGCCGACATGCCGTCCTGGAAAGTGAAGCCGGTTCGCGACGAGTTCTTCTACGGCGATCCGTGCACGGCAATGGATCCGAAGATCCACGACGCGCGCAACTTCACGTACTGCAAGAACGCGCCGTCGATGTTCTTCCAGACACCGCTGATAACGTTCCTGGTCAAGCAGCGGGTCGACACGGTGATCGTCACGGGCTGCACCACGAGCGGCTGTGTGCGCGCCACGATCGTCGATGCCTTCTCCTACGGCTTGCGGGTGCTCGTGCCGGACGAATGCTGTGGCGACGCGGAGGAGGGGCCGCACAGGGCGAACCTTGCGGACGTCGGTCGCCGCTATGCGGATGTGACGACGACGGCCGAGGTGGTGAGGTACCTCGCTGCGTTAAGCGCAGCGCGCTGACCGACGTCGGCTGGCTCCGGATGCCCTGTCGCGCCCGGAAAGGAAGGCATGCGCGAGTTGCAGGCGCCCGATCCGGCAGTCCTGTCGCGCTTGGAAAGGCAGACACACGCGCGCCAGGACATGCCGGATCGAGCGCCTGCCATCACCGTCCTCCGTATCCATTCCGAGTGCACGAAACCCTGAGGCGCTGCCAAATGGCGGTTGATCCGGGACCTTCCCCCGAGCGCGTGTCTGCCTTTCCAAGCTCGGGGGAAGGTCCCGGATCGTCCGCCTGTAGCGAGCGCGTATCTGCCTTTCCAAATTGCGAAAGGACAGCGTCAGCCGTGCGTCGGTTCCGATTCGTCGACCAGCACGGTGACGGCGACGTCCGCGGTGACGTTGCCGATGGTGCGGAAAATGTCCGGCAGGATTTCCACCGCGACGAGAATGCCGAGCACGTCGACGGGCAGGCCCAGCGCGGCACAAATCGGCGCAACGCTGGCGATGAAGGAAACCTGGCCGGGCAGTCCCACCGAGCCGACGCTGACCGCGAACGCGACGAAGATCGCGCCGATCATCTGCAGCACGTGCGGTTCGATGCCATACATCGCCGCGATGAAGAAGCAGACCGCGAGGTTGCCGAGCGGGCTCGTGTAGCGAAAGACCGCGACCGCCAGCGGCAGCACGAGGCTCGCGATTCGCGGCGACACGCCCAATCTTTCCCGCGCGCACTCGATCATCACCGGCAGCGTCGCCAGTGAACTCTGCGTACTGGCCGCAACCACCTGCACGGGCGCGACCTCCCTGGCGAACGTGCCGACACTCACGCGTCCCCGAGCCGCGACGACGATGTAAATGAACAGCGTCGCGATCGCGATCACGGCCGCGACCGTCGTTGCGTACTGCACCAGCAGGCCCGCAGCGCCGAAACCTGCCTGGCGGCCCACGCCGAGCGCCAGCGCGAAGACGCCGACGGGCGCCACCAGCAGCACCCAGTGCACCATCACGACCATCGCTTCCGCCATGGCCCCGAAGAAGCCTGTCAGGGCATTGCGCTGCGGTGGCGGTAACTTCGTCGCGGCGAAGCCGAACAGGATCGCGAACACGACCAGCGCCAGGATGGCGTTGTCCGCCGCCGCCGCGATGATGTTCGGCGGCAGCAGTTGCTGCAGCCAGTCCGTCCAGCGGAGGCTGGTGACCACACCCGCGTTGCCCTGGCTCGCGCCGGCGATGAAGGCGTCGGCGGTCGTGCGGTCGACCGGCCATAATGCGAGCAGTCCTTGCGTCAGCAGCACTGCCAGGGTGCCCGCGACGAACAGCAGGAAGGTGAACCAGCCGATGGCACGGGAGGCCAGCCGTCCGGTCGCCATCGCGTCCGAGACGCTTGCAACGGCCGCCACCAGCATCGAGAACACGAGCGGTCCGACCGTCATGCGCAGTGCATTGAGCCAGAGCGTGCCGATCGCTTCGATGCCGCTCGCGATCGAATGCGCGAACTCGCCGCCGGACTGATCGATCCAGGCGCCGAGGCTGATGCCAAGCGCCAGCGCGCCGAGGACGATCCAGTGCCTTCGCTGGCGCACTGGCGGGTCAGTTGGCCGCGAGCCAGTCGAACAGGGTCTGGGCGAAACGCACTTTCTGCTCCTTGCCGGCGACGACGTGCGCCACATCGTCCCACAGGATGCCCCTGGCGCCGCGAATTCCCTGTTCGAGTGGCAGCGTGTTGCGCGGTGACGTGACGACGTCCTTGCCGGCATGGATGATCAGCGACGGACAGCCGATCTCGCGCAGCCGGTCTTTCGAGTCGAAGGCGACGCACGCGTCGATCAGCCGTGAATGCGCTGCGTAACGGCCGTTGAGTTCCTTCCAGCCGCCGGACGGCCCGAGCAGGCGCTGCTTGTGCGCGTTGTAGTACTCGGCGTCGAAGGAGAGCAGGGTGACCGCCTGCTGGAACGGCAGGAACCCGAGGTCGCGATGGATCCAGCGGAACATCTCGAGCTGGTCGCGCAGGAAGTCGTCGACCTCGCACCAGGCGCCCATGTTGAGCATGCTGCGGGCGAGGTCGGGCCGGCGGATTGCGATTTCCTGGCAGACGCAGGCGCCCATGCCGACGAGGCCCATCAGGTGCACGTTGCTGAGGCCAAGGTGGTCGAGCAGGCCGATCGCGTCGTTGGCATGCAGCTCCATCGTGGAGGGCACGCTGAGGTCGTCGCCGGATTCGCGGATGCCGCGGTAATCGAACAGGATCACCTGGTAATGTTCGGTAAGCCCGCGCGCCAGGTGATGGTGATTGTCGTGGCAGAAGGTGCCCCAGCCTCCCATGCACAGCACCGGGTCGCCTTCTCCCAGCACTTCGTAATACATGTCGTGGCCGTTGATACGGGTGTGGGGCATTCGCGTCACTCTGGCGGAGGCGGCCCGGAATGTGGCCGCATGGATCATTTCATAGCGCTCCGGGACTGGTAAAGTGGTGCACTTTTCCTCACAAGCCCCCGGGGGACTTTGGTGACTCACGCTGCCATCACGGGCTGGGGCAAGTGCCTGCCGCCCAACGTCCTGACCAACGCCGACCTGGCGACCTTCCTCGACACCAACGACGAATGGATCACGTCGCGCACGGGCATCAGCGAGCGGCGCATCTCGCACGTGTCACTCGAGGAGATGGCGTACGTCAGCTCCATGCGGGCATTGGCAGCGGCGGGCCTCGATCCGGCCGACGTTGAGCTCATCGTCATCGGCACTTGCAGCTTCGACGACCAGGTGCCGAATCAGGCCTCCGGCCTGCAGGTGCGGCTCGGTGCGAAACGCGCCGCCGCGTGCGACGTGAACACGGCGTGCACCAGTTTCCTGTATGCGCTCAGCACCGCCAATGCATTGATCCGCACCGGTGTGGTCAAGAACGCGGTGGTGGTCGGCGGCGACCTGATCTCGGCTTTCATGGACTGGCACAACCGCGGTGTGTGCGTGCTGTTCGGTGACGGCTGCGCCGCCGTCGTGCTCGAGGCCACGGACAAGGTCGAAGGCCTGCTCGGCGAAAAGCTTGGCTGCGACAGCGACGCGCGCGGTACGCTCGTCGTCGAGGGCATGGGCGGCCGTTACTGTAACAAGGGCCGGATCTACGGCACGACCTCGTGGATTTTCGAGGGTCCGGAAATCTTCAAGCGCGCAGTGCTCGGCATGTCCGGAGCCTGCGCGGATGTGCTCGCCGCCCAGGGCTACAAGGTCGCCGATGTCGACGTCGTGATTCCGCACCAGGCCAACCTGCGCATCATGGATGCGGTCGCGAGGCGCGTCGGCGCGCCTGCGGATCGCATGTTCGTCAACGTGCAGAAGTACGGCAACATGTCCGCGGGGACCGTCGCGGTCGCGCTGGTCGAAGCCATCGAAGAAGGCCGTGTAAAACCCAACAGCCTGTTACTGCTGCCGGCATTCGGTGCGGGCCTCACGTGGTGCGCGCATCTCGTGCGCTGGGGTGAACGCACGACGCCGCTCGGTACGACGGACGTCGAGCTGCCGCCCAGCGACCGCACGGCGCTCGAAATCGTGCAGGGCTACCTGAAGAAGACGGGCTGAGTTCGCGGGCGACCGGCATCGCCGGAGGCCGCTGCCAACCATGCTGCCCGCCCGCAAGGCCTTGCTCCAGATTCACCTCTGCGTGGTGATCTGGGGCTTCACGGCCATCCTCGGCAAGCTGATCACGCTGCCTGCGTTCGCGCTCGTCTGGTGGCGCATGTTCCTGGTCGTGGCTGCGCTGGCTGTGCTGCCCGCGTTCTGGCGGGGAGTGCGTCGCATGAGCCTGCGCACGATCGGCATCTTCGCGGGCATCGGCGTCGTGGTTGCGTTGCATTGGGTCAGTTTCTACGGCGCGATCAAGCTCGCGAATGCCTCGGTCGCGGCCACGTGCATGGGCGTGGCGCCGATCATCATGTCCGTCGTCGAGCCGTGGATCACCAACAAGCGTTTCGACCCGCGCGAGTTGCTGATCGGAGTGGCCGCCATTCCTGGCGTGATGCTGGTGGTGGGTGGCACGCCGCAGGGCATGCGGCTCGGCATTGCGGTCGGAGTCTTGTCCGCATTGCTGGTGGCGGTGTTCGGGTCGCTGAACAAGCGCTACGTCGAACTCGGGGAGCCGATGGCCGTGACAGGACTCGAGCTGGCTGCAGGCACCGCATTTCTCCCGCTTCTGGCAGTGCTGTTCGGCGGCAAAGCGATGAGCCTGCCCCTGCCAGACGCGCACGACGCCGTGCTCCTGGTCATTCTTGCGCTCGCCTGCACCTTGTTTCCATTCGTGCTGTCGCTCGTCGCCTTGCGCAACCTGAGTGCGTTCAGTGCCCAGCTTGCCGTGAGTCTGGAGCCTGTGTACGCGGTATTCCTGGCGATGCTGTTGCTGGGTGAGCAGCGCGAGCTAGGTCCGCAGTTCTATGCGGGGCTCGTGATCATCCTCGGCAGCGTCTTTGCACACGTTGCGCTGAAACGCGGGTGAAGCCACTGCTCTGTGTCTTGCGAGCCACGCGCCACGACGCACCGTCTTGCGTCATTGACGTAAGTCGGCGCCTGCCGGACAATTTCACGATCCACAAGGAGTTCGTCTCGTCGAAGGTCGCGGGCGACACCGCCGGTCTCACGGATCCGGCGCTCGCCCACGTGCACTTCGACATTTCATGGGACGAGGTCGCCAAGTACGCGGTATCGTCGCAGATGCGTGTATCCGACCTGTGGAACCCGATCTGGGCGAAACTGACGCCCGCGGCCAGCCGCAAGGTTCGGCTGGGAACTTACGAACGACTCTTCGACGCGGCCCGGCGCAATGTTCGCGCCTGGGAAGCAGCAAACGGCAAATCATGAACAGGGACCCAACGCGTATGAACCAGCTCAGGATTGCAGTGGCAGCAGCGCTCGCGCTGTCACCGATGATGGCGAACGCAGCGGATGCCTCGGTCGAGGCCCGACTCAAGGCCCTGGAGCAGCGCCAGAACCAGCTGGAGCAACAACTGGTCGAGCGCGATGCGCGCATTCGCGAGCTGGAATCGCAGGCCAAGGTGCCGAACGCCGTCGCCGGCGTTGCGCCCACTCCCGTCGTGCCCGCACCAGATCAGGCGGCGCCTGCGGCAACCTCTGTAGCGCCGCAGGCCACAACCGTTGCGGATGCGGCCGTTCCTGCCGCCGCGACCCCTGATGCGAAGTCCGACCGTGTCCCGCTCGAACCGGCATGGGGCACCTATGAGGGTGGCAAGGGCGTGGTGCTGGCCCGCACGCCCCAGGGCGAGGTCGACTTCAGCGCGTTCACCTACCTCCGCTACCTCAACCAGAGGATGCTCGACGACAGTTATACGGATGCTTTTGGCAGGACCAAAGACATCGATATTCGCGAGGACCTGCAACTGCAGAAAGTCATGCTCTTCTTCAAGGGCTGGCTGTTCAATCCTGACTTCCGCTACCAGTTCTACACCTGGACTTCCAACACCAGCCAGGGGCAGGGCGCGCAAGTGGTCGTCGCCGGAAACCTGAGCTACCGCTTCAACGATGCCTTCAGTCTCGCCGGGGGCATCGGCGGCCTGCCGAGCACGCGTACCACCAACTACACGTTTCCGAACTGGCTCAAAGTGGATCACCTGACGATCGCCGATGAATTCTTCCGCGCGTCGTACACCACCGGCATCTGGGCGTGGGGCCAGGTCGCCGACGGCCTAAGGTACCGGGTCATGGTCGGGAACAACCTGAGCCAGCTTGGCGTGGACGCAGGCAAGCTCGACAGCGGCCTGAATGCGTATTCCGGCGCGCTCTGGTGGATGCCGACCACCGGCGAGTACGGTCCGGGCGAAGGATTTGGC
>JAPLSF010000313.1 GCA_026398785.1 Pseudomonadota bacterium
GAAAATTACCACGACTAGTTCGTCCAAGCCGCTCTCGCGGTCCCCGAACATGCGCGTGACGCTGAGCAGGCCCAGCGATCCGGGAACCAGCATCCAGAAGCTCGGCAGGAACGTCACGGCGGCCGGAGGGCCCTTGAAGCGCAGCTGTATCAGGTAGGCGAGCGGCGTCGCCACTAGGGCGCCGAAGAAGCCGCTGGCGTGGACGTCGATCACGGTCGCCGCCGCACGCTGCGCGGCAAACGCCGAAAGCACCACCAGCAACAGCCAGCCCACCGCGTTGCGCGGCGCGGAGAAATGAATGGCCACGCCGAGCGCGAACACCACGACACCCACCCACGGCACCCAGGGCTGCTCGACCACGTCTCGTGTCGAGCCCGACAGATCTGCGGGAACAAGGCCGACCAGCATCGCCCCCGCCGCCAGCCCGATCGCAAGCAGGACGAGCTGGACCAGCCCTCCGACCAGGCGACTGGAGCCGCTCACGAGATCGCCGTAGGCGAGTTCAACCATGCCGTAGGTGAGCATCGCGCCCGGCAGGAACGTGACCAATGGCGGCACCAGCAGATACGCCGGATTCAGTGGCAGTCCTAGATTGACGCCGAAGAAGACCAGCCCGGCCACCAGAGTCGCGGCGATGACCGGCGTCGGGACACTGAGCACCGCCTGGTCGCTCTTGAGCGTCTTGACCCCGCCGACCAGCGCGCCCAGCAGGAATGCGGCGGCCAGGTTTGCGGGCGATACCGTCAACAGGAGTGCAAGTCCCAGCGACAGCACCGCGTTGCCGACGACGATCCCCGTTCGCCCGAAGCGTCCTGAACGACGCAGGATGCCGGACAGGCGCTCCAGGCCTTCGCCGGGGCGAATCTCCGCCCGCAGGGCTGCGCCGCCCAGCGCGAAGACGTCCCCGATCTGGTCGAGCCTTAGCGTCTGGGTCGCGCCCTCCGACAGCGTGACGCGCTCGCTGGCGCCGTCGTGGACGGAGATGAAAATCGCAGTTGGAAACGCTACGACGCGCGCACGCCGCATGCCGTACGCCGTCGCGATCCGGCGCAGGGTCAACTCGACCTGCGGCGTCTGTTCACCCGAGGCCAGATAGGCCTGCCCGAGACGGAACATGAACTCGAGCAGCTGGTCGACATCGACGCCGGTCTTGCCGGCGGGCTGCGGCGCGGCGGTCATCAGCCGGGCCCGAATGGAATGCCGAACGCGTGCCAGGCGAGAAGCAGCGCGGTCCACACGGCGAGCAGTGCCACGGCATACGGCAGCATGAGCGCGATCACGGTGCCGACGCCTGCGGCCGGGTCGTAGCGCCGCACGAACGTCACGATCAGGGCGAAATAGGGCATCAGGGGGTTGATGACATTCGACGGCGAGTCGCCGACGCGATACGCGGCCAGCACGGCGTCCGGCTCGATGCCGAGCCGCATGAACAGCGGCACGAACACCGGCGCGAACAGCGCCCACTTCGGGATGATCTGCGGCATCAGGATGCCGACCAGGAAGACGACTACGACGAAAGCCGCGAGCAACGTGCTCGCACCGAGGTCGGCGTACTGGAGCAGG
>JAPLSF010000216.1 GCA_026398785.1 Pseudomonadota bacterium
GCCGCCCAGTAGCCCTGCATCAGCTGCGTGTTGAACCAGAAGACGGTGGGGTCTGCATCGCCTCCGCACAACAACATCGGGGACGTTGGAGTCCAGTTTCGCAGATCGTTCCGTTGCAGGGCCTGTCGCAGGTGAACCGCGGGCGTCGCGGCCGCAATGCCGGTGGTTGTCGCGGGCCAGCCGCCATCCGGATTGGCCTGCGCGTCCAGGAGATAACCCAGGCGGAAACCGTTGTTGACCAGGTTCTCGGTGCCAAAGCCAAGCGCGAATATCGGCGCCAAGTTGGCCGGAGTGGTTACGGGCGTGACGTCGGTGAACGCCGGATCGGGAGGCGTCGAACTGAACATCGCATCCCTGGGCAGCTTGCCCTGTGCATACAGCTGGCTTCTTGGCGTCGTGCTCGGCAGCAGCGACTCGATGCCGCCCGCGTATTGCGGCTCGAAGACATCGGCCGTGCCGGAATAGATGTTGCCGTAGGCCTTCTGGTACGCGGTCATCAGCAAGGTGAATGACACCGTCGCGCCCGAGCTGACTCTACCGGCAAAGACCGCATCGACGAACGCTGCCATGGCGTACGGGCCGGACATCGGAGCCGATGCCGTGACCGTCATCCCGGCGACCTGCATGGCGCGATGGGTCGCCATCGCCACGTAACCGCCCTGCGAGTACCCGGTAATGAATAGGCGGCCGCTGTCCGCGGTCGCCGGTGCGGCGGCGGTCGGCAACGCGCTGCGTGCGGCGGTCAGTGCGTCGATCATGTCCTTCGACTGCTGGTCCGCGAGCAGGTATGGATGATAAGACAGCGTAGAAGTGTCATAGCCGGCGTAGTTCGGGGCGACCACGATGTAGCCTTGTGATGCGAACAGCGCCGTCATGATGAGCGCTTCGCCGTTCGGGTCACCCTGCAGTCTGGTCATGTCGAACGCGCGGTCGGTCGTCGTGCCGTGGGCGTACAAAAGGATGGGGCGAGTGCCACGGCACTGTGGATCGTTGCCGACCGGCACCATCAGCGCGCCGGAGGCGGTGGTTGGCTCGTTTGCACCGCCGACCGTCGCGTATCGAATGCGGTGGACGGCGACGTCGCACAAGGGCGTTCCACTGATCGCGAGCAACTGCTGATTGGCCAATGTGTTCAGTGCGAGCAGCAAAGCTGGAGCAGTGACAATGGTCACCAGCTCGGGTGGACTCTGCAGCAGTTGACCGCGCGCGGGGTTCACAACCACGGCGCCAGAGCTCGACTTGCTTCCACCACAGGCGGTCAGTAGCAGTGCCGTGAGAACGAAGAGTACTTGAACATCAATTCGACGCATGAGGCACGACCGTTGACAGGCTGAGAGGGTGCAGCAACGCAATCTTCCGCTGCCGCTCATTGCCAGTCGGTACGGTAGCGCACGGGACGCCGTGCATTCGATTCATCGCAATGTACGTTGACGCACCGAAAGTGGCGTCACTTCCGCCTACGCTAGCCAAGTGCCGAATGCGACCTGCTGGGTCGCGCTGCGGTCCCGGACGGCCGGAGCCATCCGCACGACAGTCTTCCGCTTCCAGAGGATTACCCATGAACCGTTCGATATTGATGCTTGCGCTGATTGCAGCGCTGGGCCTGAGTGCTTGTGATCGACAGCCCACCGTCGTCACTGTTCCCGCTCCGGCTGCCGAGCCCGGCCCCGCCGGTCCGCAAGGCGAACCTGGTTCCCAGGGCAATACTGGCTACACCGGTCAAACCGGTGCGCAGGGCGATACCGGGTCCACGGGCCAGACCGGTGCGCAGGGCGACACGGGTTACACCGGCCAACCCGGCGAGACCGGCCAGACGGGAGAGACCGGCAAGACCGGCCCCGGCACCACGGTGATCGTCGAGCCCGCGCCGCCACCGAAGACGAACTGAGCCGACCGCGGAAATGATCATCCACGAAGTTGCCCGGGCCATGCGGTACGGCGACTTCGGGACGTGATAAGCGCGGTGCCTGGCCTCGCGTTTCGCCTCACCTGATTCGGAGCATCACATGACCCTGTGTCCCGTCGCTCTCGCCATTGGCTGCAAGAAGTGCCCGATCGTTCGAATGTGCCCGGTCAAGGGCCTCATCGGCGATTACAAACCGGAGAAGGGGGCGAGGAGCACGCCACGTCAGGGCAAGGGCCGCCGGGGCCACCGCTGATTCGCCGTCGCTCGCACCCTGGCGTGCAAAAACCCGCTGCGTACCAGGCAGCGGGTTTCTTTCGGCCGCAACGAGTCGCTTACGGCTCGTTGCGCGGCGTAGTCGCGTCCGTCGGTGGAGTGGGCGTCCACTCGCGCGGCTCGGAAGCCGTAGCGACGGGAGTCGGCTCACGCACCACGATCGGCGCGGGTGTCGGTGCCACTTCGCGCGGCGGTGCTGCAGGACGATCGAAGTCGAAGGAACGCGGCTCCGGCGCGCGCGGTGCTTCGTAGCTCGGCGCGGGCGCAGGTGCCGTGAACTCGCGCGGGGCATCGAACGATTGCGGAGCCGGCGCGCGGCCAACGCTGTCGCTGCCACCCGCGTCGTCTCCGCCTGCACTACCCGGGCCTTCATCGAAGTTGCCTGCGCCGGCAGCGCCTGCGGCCGCGCCGGCAACATAGCCTTCGCCACCACCATCACTGCGACCGCGACGACGACGACCACCGCGACGCGACCTGCGTCCGGTGCGCTCGCTGCGATCGCCCTCGGGACGCTGCTGCTGGCCGTCGCCCAACGGCGGTGCGACTGATGCGTCGGCAGCGTTCATGTCGTTCGCAACGGCTGCGACGACCGCAGTTGCCGTAGCAACCGGCTCACGAGCTTCCTGGGGCTCACGGTACTCACGCGGCGGCCGCGGTTCGCGCGGCTCACGCGGAGGACGCGCTTGCTGTGGCTGGCGCTGGCCTTGCTGGCCGCCTTCACGACGCGGCTGGCCCTCGCGCGGACCGCCTTCGCCACCCTGACCTTGACCCTGGCCACCGTCACGACGTCCGCCACGCGGGCCTTCGTCACGACGCGGCTGCTGTGGCTGCGCACGGCTCGGCTCGTCGCGACGCGGTTCGTTGCCACGGGCCGGCTGGCCCGGTGCACCTTCAGCACGGTTTTCGCGACGCGCTTCGTCACGCGAGCCGCGCTCGCCGCGACCTTCGCTGCGTCCGCGCCCGTCACGGCTGTCGCGTCCATCGCGACGACCATCACGGCCACGGCCGCGTTCGTTGCGATCACGATCATGACGCGGTCGGTCACGTTCGCCTTCCTTGCCGCCGCGCCCGATGTTCGCGGACGGAGCCGGCTGCGGTTCGGGCGCGCGCTTGTCGCCGGCGAACCAGCGCCACATCCGCACGAGCACGTTGTCGCGCGGTCCATAGGCCGGTGCGGCAACGGCGACCGGAGCCGCGGCGATCGCGACCGGGGCGGCCACGACCTCGGGGGCCGCGGGAGGGGCAGGGGTGCTCGGGATGATCGTCGTCACCGCGGGCTGCTGCGGCGTAGGCGCCTTTTCTTCCTCGGCCGAGGCGATCGCATCGAGGTCGATCTTCGGCTCGACCGCCATGTGATGGCTGATGACCGAGTTCTCGGGCAGGTCCATCTCGTCGTCGCGCACGCGGCGCAGTTCGTAGGACGGCGTCTCGAGGTACTTGTTCGGCACCAGCACGATGTCGACGTGGCTGCGCGCTTCGATGTCGTGCAGCCAGTCGCGCTTCTCGTTCATGAGGTAGGTCGCGACGTCGACCGGCAACTGCGCGATGACCTTGGCGGTGCGGTCCTTGCGGGCCTCCTCGCCGATCAGTCGCAGCACCGCGAGCGCCAGCGATTCGACGCTGCGGATCACGCCCATGCCGGTGCAACGCGGGCAGACGATGTTGGTCGATTCGCTGATCGACGGCCGCAGGCGCTGCCGCGAGAGTTCGAGCAGGCCGAAGCGGGAGATCTTGCCCAGCTGGATGCGGGCACGGTCCTGCTTGACCGCGTCGCGCAGCCGGTCTTCGACCGCGCGCTGGTTCTTGGTCGACTCCATGTCGATGAAGTCGATGACGATCAGGCCGCCGACGTCACGCAACCGCATCTGGCGCGCGATTTCGTCCGCGGCCTCGAGGTTGGTGTTGCAGGCGGTTGTCTCGATGTCGGTGCCGCGGGTGCTGCGCGCCGAGTTGATGTCGATCGAGACCAGCGCTTCGGTGTGGTCGATCACGATGCTGCCGCCCGAGGGCAGCGTCACCTTGTGCGAATACGCCGACTCGATCTGGCTCTCGATCTGGTACCGCGTGAAGAGCGGCACATGGTCGTCGTAGAGC
>JAPLSF010000377.1 GCA_026398785.1 Pseudomonadota bacterium
TCGTAGCCGGCGACGTTCTTCATGACTTCGCCGCCGAACTTGAGCACGCGGCCGTCGCCGGTCAGCAGTCGGGCGCCGAGGACGTAATCGCGCACCGGACCCCGGGCGACCCGCGCGGGACCGGCGAGCCCAGCGGCCACCGTGCCGCCCAGCGTGGCCAGCGGCCCGAAGGACGGCGGCTCGAAAGGCAGCCGTTGCCCGTGTCGGGCAAGCAGCGGCTCGATGTCGGCAAGCAGCGTGCCGCTGCGCGCGGTGATCACGAGCTCGGCCGGATCGTAGCGCAGGACGCCGTGATGACCGGCCAGAGCAAGCGTCTCGCCCGCGACCGGCCGCCCATAGAAGCGCTTGGTGTCGCCGCCGACGATCCGCAGCGGCGTCCTTGCATTCGATGCCGCAAGCACGTGCTCCACCAGCGCGTTGGTGAGGTCCTGCCCCGGGGGCGTCTCGATCAACGCCATCTCCGTCAGAACCTCGGCAAGTGCGAATGTGGCAACTGGCCACCGTGCACCCGCAGAGCGCCATAGTCGGCGCAGCGGGCGAGGGTGGGCACGGCCTTGCCGGGATTGAGCAGGCCCGCGGGATCGAAGGCGAGCTTCAGTGCGTGGAAGGCCTCGAGCTCGGCGGAACCGAACTGCGAGCACATCGGCCCGAGCTTCTCGACGCCGACGCCGTGTTCTCCCGTCACGGTGCCGCCCGCGGCGACGCAAGCTTCGAGGATATCGGCGCCGAAGCGTTCGGCACGTTCCAGTTCGCCGTCCTTGCCGGCGTCGAACAGGATCAGCGGATGCAGGTTACCGTCGCCCGCATGAAAGACGTTGGCCACGTCGAGGCGATAGGTCTTCGACAGCGTCGCGATCTGCGCCAGCACGTCCGCCAGGTGACGGCGCGGGATGGTGCCGTCCATGCAGTAGTAGTCGGGGGCGAGCCGACCCACCGCGGGAAAAGCCGATTTGCGTCCCGACCACATTCGGCTGCGCTCCGCGGCGTCCCTGGCGACGCGCACGCTCGTCGCACCGGCGGCTTCAAGCAAGGCACGGGCGCGGCCGAGTTCGTCATCGACGTCGGCGGGCAGTCCATCGACTTCGCAGAGCAGCAGCGCCTGCGCGTCCAGCGGGTAGCCGCAACCGGCGAACGCCTCTGCCGCCTTGATCGCGGGTGCGTCCATCATTTCGAGTCCGGCCGGGATGATGCCGGCGGCGATCACCTGGCCAACGGCGTCGGCGCAACGACCCACGTCGTCGAACGCGGCCAGCAGCAGTTCGACGCGGCGGGGAATTGGCAGCAACCGCACGGTCACTTCGACCACGACGCCGAGCAAACCTTCCGAGCCGATCACGGCGGCCAGCAGGTTGAGGCCCGGTGCCTCGCCAGTCTCGCTACCGAACGTGAGCAGTTCGCCTTCCATGGTGACGAGCTTCACGGCGAGGACGTTGTGCACGGTCAGCCCGTACTTGAGGCAATGCACGCCACCCGAATTCTCGGCGACATTGCCGCCGACCGAGCAGGCGATCTGCGACGAAGGATCCGGCGCGTAGTACATGCCGTAAGGCGCAGCCGCCTCGGACACTGCGAGGTTCGTGACGCCTGGCTGCACGCGCGCGAGACCGCGGCGCGGATCGACTTCCAGGATTGCGTCGAGCCGCGAGAGCACGAGCAGCAGCCCGCCCGCGACCGGCAGCGCGCCGCCGGAGAGTCCCGTGCCGGAGCCGCGTGCGACCACCGGCACCGAGTGCCGATGACAGACACGGACGATCTGCTGCACCTGCTCGACGCTCGTCGGCAACGCGACCAGGTCGGGCGGGTGACGGTGGGCCGTGAGGGCGTCGCACTCGTAGGCAACGCAGTCTGCGGGAGCAGCGAGCAGGCCCGGTCCGAGCACCGAGCCGAGTTCATGCAACAGTCTTGCGTCAACGGCCACTGGGCCGCAGCGTCTGCACGCCGGCATCCGTGCCGACCAGGAGCACGTCTGCGCCGCGCTGCGCGAACAGGCCGTTGGTGACGACGCCGGGAATCTGGTTGATCGCGCGCTCGAGGCTGACCGGGTCGACGATGTCGAGACCGCGGACGTCGAGGATGTCGCAGCCGTTGTCGGTCACGGTGCCCTGGCGCCAGACCGGCTGGCCGCCGAGTCGGACCAGTTCCCGCGCGACGTAGGCGCGCGCCATCGGGATGACTTCGACCGGTAAAGGAAACTTTCCCAGGCGCTCCACCAGCTTCGCCTCGTCCACGATGCAGACGAAGGTGCGTGCAGCTGCCGCGATGATCTTTTCGCGCGTGAGGGCTGCGCCGCCGCCCTTGATCAGGTGCATGCCGCGGGTCGCCTCGTCGGCGCCGTCGACGCAGACCTCGAGGCCTGCGACCGAATTCAGGTCGAGCACCTGGATGCCGTGATCCGCGAGGCGGCGTGAGCTGGCTTCGGAACTGGAGACCGCGCCTGCGATGCGGCTCGGCATGCCGGCCAGCGCGTCGATGAAGAAGTTGACGGTGGAACCGGTGCCCACGCCGATGATGGTTCCCGGCTGGATGTATTCGAGCGCGGCTGCCGCGGCTCGCTGTTTCTTCTGGTCCTGGCTCATCGCTGCCTTCCCGACCCCTGAAACAACTGTGCCCGCTTTCGCGGGCACAGTCGTCGTTGCGGATTCGGCGGCGTCTATCTTGCGAAAGAACGCCGCCTCATCTTTAAGCGACCTTACTTCTTCTTCGCGGCCTTTTTCTTGGTGGCCTTCTTCTTGGTCGCCTTCTTTGCCTTAGCTGCCATGATCAATTCTCCATGTCGGGTTAGTCCCGGGCCGAGTATTTACAGAATTAAAAAAAGAAATGCAATAGTCACGTCACGATTTCTTTGATCGGGTTCTCAGACCGGCGGTCGACTGCGCCGCTCGCGACGACGCGACGGAAGGTCGCAACGCGACGATGCAACGCCACTCTGCGGCAGTGAGCGGCGTCACCGAAAGACGATTGCCGCGTTTCAGAACCAACATCTCGCGCAACGCGCTTGTCTCGTGCTCACGCAGCTCCAGCAGCGTAATTACAGGCTCAATTCGTCTTTCGAGTTGCACGTCGACGCTGAACCAGCGCGGTGCCTCACGCGTGCTGCCGGCATCGTAGTACTCGCTCTTCGCATCGAACTGCGTCGGGTCGGGATACGCCTCGCGCACGACCTTGACGACGCCCGCGACGCCCGGGACCTCGCAGCTCGAGTGATAAAAAAAAGCGCGGTCACCTTTCCGAAAATCGTCCCGAAGCATGTTCCGCGCCTGGTAGTTGCGCACGCCTTCCCACCCCGTCGTGCGCCTTGGAGCGCGCGCGAGAGCGTCGATTCCGAACACGTCGGGTTCCGATTTCATCAGCCAGTACTGCATGCGAATTGTGTTCCTCAGGGTGTGTGAGGAGGGAAGCGGAGGATGCCGCGCTCGGTGACGACGAGGTCGAGAGCGACATCCCAGGAGGCAGGCTCGAGTCGAGCGACCTGCTGGATCGAGTAGGCGATGCCGATCAGGCGCGGACGGCGGAAGGGTTGCGTGCGATCGAGTCGCGGACGCAGCGCGCGGTCGTAGAAGCCCGCGCCCATGCCGAGGCGATGGCCGCAGGGATCGAAACCGACGAGCGGCACGAGGATCGAGTCGAGGTGGCGGACCGGGATGCGGCCGCGTGAACCGTGCAGCGGTTCGGCGATGCCGAACATGTTCCCGCGCACCGGTGCGCCGGGCTCGAGCGGGACGAAGACCATCCGGCCGTCACGACGACTGACGATGTGCGGCACGTAAATGCGGACTCCGCGCTGCCACGCGGTGCCGAAGCAGGGCCGCAGATCGACTTCGCCCGGCATGCCGAGGAACGCGGCGACCCGCCGGCCGCGCTGCCAGACGCCGAGCCGATGCAGCGCGGCGTGGATCGCCCGGTCGTAGACCCGGCGTTCGGCGTCAGGAATCGCGCGACGCCCCGCGCGCAGCTGCCGGCGCAGCTCGCGGAGGGTCATCGTCGCAGTGGAAGGGAGAGGCGCCACCCGCCTGTGCCGTCACAGACCATTGCTCTCGACAAGAGCAATATTTGGGGAGGGCCGCGGCACTTAAGGCTTCCCGCTCGAGGCGGACTTGCACAATGTTGCCGACTGACCGTTCCCCGGGGTATTTACATTAAGGTCGAGAGGTAACCCGGCCCGTGTCGAACACCGCAGGCGGCGCCAAATCGTCGAGGGTTCGGACTGCTGCAAACCCTCAGAGTTCAAGTTGTTGACCTTTCTCGAGCGCGGATTCCACGCGCTCGCGCAGGGACTTCAGGCGCGCGCCGAGATCGCCCTCGACCACCGTGCCGTGCTTGCGCACTTTGATCAGTTCGTTGGCCAGGTTGAGCGCGGCGATGACCGCGATGCGGTCCAGGCCAACGACTTTCCCGGACTCACGGATCTCACGCATCTTGCCGTCGAGGTACTCCGCGGAGTCGAGCAGGTCGGAACGTTCTTCGGCAGGGCAGGCTACCTGGTACTCGCGATCGAGCAGGCGGACGCTGACGCGGGAAACGCGGTCTTCACTCATCAACCCTGCTCCATCGCCTTGAGGCGGCCGATCATTGCCTCGACCCGTCCGCGCACCTGCTCGTTCTTCTGCAGCAGGTTGGCGCGCTCATTGATCAGGGTGTCCTGACGCTGGCGCAGGGCACGGTTCTCTTCCTTGAGCTGGTTGACCGTAGCCACCAGCTCCTCGAGGCGGCGTTCGATGCGTCGGAGCTCGACGTCGACGGCGGATCGGGCAGCGGGTTCGTTCAGGGAATTCACTATAGTTGGCGGACCCCGGGGAATCAATTTGAACTGGCCCAGCTGGGACCGGTTGCGGGGTGCGGATGGTACGATACGCGCAATGTCGGCACCGATTGCTTTCGACGATGTCGCGCAGGCCCTGGCAGCCGGCGGTTCCACCGTCCACGCTGCCGAGGCGCACGGCTGTCTGTGCGGCGCCCTGTGCGCGCGGCGCGTCTGCCTGCCCGCGGAATGGCTCGAGGAATTGCTGCCCGATGGCCCCGCGCCCGGCACGCCTGTCGCCGTCACCACGGCCGGCCCCCTGAAGTCGCTGTTCGACCAGAGTCGCGCCGTGCTGGAGGCGCGAGAGATGGAATTCGAGCCGCTGCTGCCTCCCGACGAAGCCGCGCTCGACGAGCGCGTCGAGGCACTCGGCGCCTGGGCGCAGGGGTTCCTGTACGGGTTCGGCGCGGCTGGCCCCTTCAAGCCTGGCACGCTGTCCACGACAGTCGCCGAGGTCCTCACGGATTTCGCCGAAGTCGCGCGCGCCGGCGCGGTCGGCTCCGAAAGCGTCGAAATAGAAGAGGGTGCGCTCGCCGAACTGGTCGAGTTCGTCCGCGTCGGGGTGCAGCTCGTCTATGACGAACTCGCCGACCTGCGCGCTGCCCAGGCGACCTCGACCGTGCGTCACTGAACCCGATCCGTTCGTATTGCCGAAGAGGATCCCGACCGCCCATGACCCTGCGTAAAGACGAATACGCGCGCCGCCGCAAGCAGCTCATGAAGCTCATGGGCAAGGGCGCCATCGCCATCATCCCCGCGGCGCCCGAGCGCCAGCGCAACAGCGACGTCCATTACCACTATCGGCCCGACAGCGATTTCCACTACCTCACGGGCTTCAACGAGCCCGAGGCGGTGGCGGTGCTGATTCCCGGTCGCGACCAGGCCGAGTACATCCTGTTCGTGCGCGACCGTGATCCCACGCGCGAAACCTGGGACGGTCGTCGCGCCGGTCCCGACGGGGCGGTGCGTGATTACGGCGCCGACGATGCTTTCCCGGTCGGCGACATCGACGACATCCTGCCGGGCCTGCTCGAGCGCTGCGAGCGCGTCTACTACTCGATGGGCGTGAACCTCGAGTTCGACCAGCGAGTGGTCGGCTGGGTGAATACGTTGCGGGGCCAGACCAAGCTCGGCATCCATAGCCCGCAGGAATTCGTCGCACTCGAACACCCGCTGCACGACATGCGGCTCTACAAGAGCCGCGCCGAGGCAGGGGTCATGAAGCGTTCGGCGCAGATCGCGGTGGGCGCGCACGTGCGGGCGATGCGGACCACCCGGCCCGGCGTCACCGAATACGAGGTGATGGCCGAGCTGCTGCACGAGTTCCACCGGCACCAGGCCGACATCTCGTACCACCCGATCGTCGGTGGCGGCGCGAACGGCTGCATCCTCCATTACCACGAGAACGCGGACACGCTGCGCGACGGCGACCTGCTGCTGATCGACGCCGGCTGCGAGTACGGCCTGTATGCGTCCGACATCACCCGCACCTTCCCCGTCAA
>JAPLSF010000174.1 GCA_026398785.1 Pseudomonadota bacterium
GTCGTGTACGGGCCGCTCGCGAACGGCGCGACATCATTGATTTTCGAGGGTGTGCCGGGTCATCCGGGTCCCGATCGCTTCTGGCAGGTCTGCGACAAGCACAAGGTCACGATCTTCTACACCGCGCCCACTGCACTGCGCGCATTGATGCGCGAAGGCGATGCCCCGGTGCGGCAGCATTCGCGCTCCACGCTGCGACTGCTCGGGTCCGTCGGCGAGCCGATCAATCCGGAAGCGTGGGAGTGGTATCACCGCGTGGTCGGCGACGGCCGCTGCCCGATCGTCGACACGTGGTGGCAGACCGAGACCGGCGGCATCCTGATCAGCCCGCTGCCGGGCGCGATCGACCAGAAGCCGGGCTCGGCGACCAAGCCGTTCTTTGGCGTGAGGCCGGGGCTCGTCGACAACGATGGCCAGCCGCTCGAAGGCGCCGCCGAAGGCAACCTCGTGTTGAACGACAGCTGGCCAGGCCAGATGCGCACGGTGTTCGGCGATCACCAGCGCTTCATCGACACGTACTTCCGCACGTTTCCCGGCCGCTACTTCACCGGTGACGGCGCGAAGCGCGATGCCGACGGCTACTACTGGATCACCGGTCGCGTCGACGACGTGCTGAACGTCGCGGGTCACCGCCTTGGCACGGCCGAGATCGAGAGCGCGCTGGTGGCGCATGCCAAGGTCGCGGAAGCGGCCGTCGTCGGCTGTCCACACGACATCAAGGGGCAGGGCATCTACGCCTACGTCACGCTCGTGCACGACGCCGAGCCCACGGAAGATCTCCGCAAGGAACTGCGCGAGTGGGTGCGGCGGGAGATCGGTCCGATCGCGACGCCCGACTACATCCAGTGGGCGCCGGGCCTGCCGAAGACGCGCTCTGGCAAGATCATGCGCCGCATCCTGCGCAAGATCGCGGCCAACGAGCACGAGGCGCTCGGCGACATTTCGACGCTGGCGGATCCTGGCGTGGTCGCGCAGCTCGTCGACAATCGGATGGTGCGTTCGTAGCACTGCCGGCTCGCGCTGGTTGCAGGTGGTCGATCCGGTACCTTTCCCCGAGCTTGGAGACGCAGACTAGTGCTAGGGGTTAGCGACTGATCCGGGGCCTTCCCCCGAGCTTGGAAAGGCAGACACGCGCTCGGGGGAAGGCCCCGGATCAGTCGCTTCCAGTACGCAGCACCTGAGCAAGTTTTCCGCCGAGCCGGAAAACTTGCACGGTGCACGTAGCGCCCACCGGATCCCGCGTCGAGTGCGGCATGAATCGCGCCCGCCGTTACCCCGCGCGCGTGTGCCGCCATCAGTGATCGTGGCCGCCGCTGGCAGGCGCCGTCTTGCAAGCGGTCGATCCGGTACCTTTCCCCGAGCGCGTGTCTGCCTTTCCAAGCTCGGGGAAAGGTACCGGATCGACCGCCTGCAACCGGCGAGTGTCTGCCTTTCCGCTCGCCGGAAGAAGGCAGGAACCGCGCCCCAACTCTCGCCTCGCCTGGCCGGACTCAGCCGATCAGGTAAGCGAACAGGAAGATGCCGAGCATCGTGAACACGAGCGCGAGCTTCGCGAGCGTGCCGAACAGCAGGCCCATCCACGTCGCGAGACCCGCCTGCGTGGCCTTGCGCCACTCGCCATGCGACAGCATCTCCCCGGCGACCGCGCCGACGAACGGCCCGAGAATCAGGCCTGGAATGCCGAGGAACAGGCCTCCCAGCGCGCCGAGCGCCGCGCCGACGATGGCGAGCCTGGAGGCTCCCACGCGCTTTGCACCCATGGCCGTGGCTGCGAAATCGATGGCGAACGACGCGACCGTCAGCACGCCGAGAAGCGTGAGCGTGATCCAGCCAACGCGCTGAAAATCGTCGGCCCAGGCTGCGACCACCAGCCCGCCGAACACGAGCGGCACACCGGGCAGCGCCGGCAACACGGCACCCGCCATCCCGCCGAGCACCATGAGCAAGGCGAGACCCCACATCCACACGTTGTTCCCTTCCATGAGCCAATCATGCACATTGCCGGCGCGTTAGTCACAGGGACGCCCTCCGCTTGAGCTTTTCGCTGCCCGCCACCCCGATCCTCGATGCGCTGCCCGCATTGCGAGCGGCCTTGCGGGCGCATCGAAACGCGGTGCTCGAAGCGCCGCCGGGTGCGGGCAAGAGCACGGTGGTCCCGCTCGCGCTGCTGGACGAGCCGTGGCTCGGCGCAGGCCAGCGCATCGTCATGCTGCAGCCACGCCGGATCGCGGCGCGCGCCGTGGCGCGAAGACTCTCGCAGCTTGCGGGCTCGGAGCCCGGACAACTCGTGGGCTACCGCACCCGGCTCGAAACCCGCGTCAGCGCTGCGACGCGCATCGAGGTGGTGACGGAGGGCATCCTGGCGCGCCGACTGCAAAACGATCCTGCACTCGAGGATGTCGGGTGCGTGATTTTCGACGAGTTCCATGAGCGTAACCTGCAGTCGGATCTCGGGCTCGCGTTGGCGCTGGATGTGCAGCGCCATCTGCGCGACGACCTGCGCCTGCTCGTGATGTCGGCGACGCTGGACGGCGCTGCGGTGGTGGCGGTGCTCGGCGATGCAGGTTCCGTGCGATCCGAGGGACGCGCCTTCGACGTCGCTACGCAGTACGCAGCGCCGGCACCGGCCGGCGTGAACCGCTGGCCCGAACCCATCGAGCAGCGTGCTGCTCGCGTCGTCCTGCGCGCGCTCGAGTCCGATCCCGGCGACGTGCTGGTCTTTCTGCCAGGCGCCGCGGAAATCCGGCGTTGCTGCGACGCCGTCGCCGCCGGAGCGGGCGATCCGTCGCTGCAGGTCCTGCCGCTGTATGGCGATCTCGACGCTGCGGCACAGGATGCGGCGCTGCGCCCTGCACCAGCGGGGCGCCGCAAAGTCGTCATCGCCACGAACCTTGCCGAAACCAGCCTCACCATCGAAGGCGTGCGCGTCGTCGTCGATGCAGGGCTCGAGCGCCGGCAACGATTCGATCCCGGCAGCGGCATGAGCCGCCTCGAGACCGTTGCGATTTCCCGCGCCTCGGCCGATCAGCGTCGCGGTCGAGCGGGGCGAACCGCTCCGGGCGTGTGCTATCGGCTGTGGTCCGAGTCCGCGCACGCCGCGCTGTCGGCGCAGGCTGCTCCGGAAATCCTCGAGGCCGATCTCGCGCCCCTCGCGCTCGAGCTCGCATGCTGGGGTGCGAGCGATCCGCACACCCTGGCCTGGCTCGACCCGCCACCGCTCGCGACGCTGGCGCAGGCAAGAGAATTGCTGCATCGACTCGAGGCGATCGATGAACGCGGCCAGGCAACACGCATTGGACGTCGCATGGCCAGTCTCGGCACGCACCCGCGGCTCGCGCACATGATCGAACGCGGCGCGGCGCTGGGCCTTGCCGATCTCGCCTGCGACATCGCTGCGCTTGTCAGCGAGCGCGATCCGCTGCGGGCGCAGGGTATGCAGCGCGATCCCGACCTGCGTCATCGAGTGGATGTCCTGCGCGGGGCTCCGGCACCCGCGGGTTTCGCAGTCGATGGCCGGGCGTTGCAACAGGTGCGACGTGCCAGTGAACTGTTTGCCCGCCGCATCAGCCGCGACGGTTCGGCGCGCACCGAGGGCCAGCTGCAACTCGCGCGCGACCAGGCCGTCGGGTTGCTGCTGGCATTCGCCTACCCCGACCGCATCGGCATGGCGCGGGGCGGTGAGGGCGGACGCTACCTGTTGAGCCAGGGCCGCGGGGCGGCACTGTCGGGGCCTTCGGCGCTGGCACGCAGTGAATTCATCGTCGCTGCCGAGATCGATGCCGGCGAACGCGAAGCGAAGCTGTATCTCGCGGCGCCGCTCGAGCGCGGGCTGCTCGAGAAGCATTTCGGCTCGGTGGTCACGGACCTGGACGAAGTTGCCTGGGATTCCCGGACCGGCGCCGTCATCGCCCGTCGGGTGAAGCGCCTGGGTGCGCTGGTGCTTGAAGAACGGCCGCTGCGCGGTGGGATCGAAGCCGATACGCGCGCGGCAATGCTCGCGGGCATTCGTGAACTCGGGCTCGACTGTTTGCCGTGGACGAAGGACCTGTGGCAGTGGCGGGCGCGGGTCACACTGGTACGCAACAGCGCGACGACACCGGAACAGGCCGCCGAATGGCCCGACGTGTCGGATGCCGCGTTGCTGGCGACGCTCGCAGACTGGCTCGCGCCGTGGCTCGATGGCGTCACTCGCCGCGAGCACCTATCCCGGGTTGATCTGCGCGGCGCGCTGCACGGCCTGCTCGACTGGAATGCGCAGCGCCGGCTCGACGAATGGGCACCCACGCACCTGACCGTGCCCAGCGGTTCACGGATTGCCGTGGACTACTCCGGCGCGGTGCCCGCATTGGCCGTCCGGTTGCAGGAAGTGTTCGGCTGGATGGAGTCACCACGGCTCGCGGGTGGTCGCGTGCCGGTTACGCTCGAATTGCTGTCGCCAGCGCGACGTCCGGTGCAGGTCACCCGCGACCTTGCGAGCTTCTGGGCCCGGGGCTACGTCGAAGTGAAGAAGGAATTGAAGGGTCGCTATCCCAGGCACTACTGGCCGGACGATCCGTACGCGGCGACACCCACCCGCAAGGTCCGGCCTCCCGGTGAGTGAGCACGCTCGATGAGCCAGGGTCGCCAACGACACCGCTCGCTGCCGCTAGCTCTTGCAGTGCTGACGCTGCTGGCGAGCGGCTGTACGCCGTTCCATCCGGGTGTACCGTCCGCACCTGCGGCCAGCGAGCAATCGTCGGCATCGCAGCAGGGTGTGGGAGCGGTCATCGCGCAGCAGGCGCTTGCCCAGGTTGGCGCGCCGTATCGTTACGGTGGGGCTGATCCCGCTCGTGGCTTCGACTGCAGCGGCCTGGTCAGTTACGCGCACGCACTCGAGGGCATCAGCGTGCCGCGCACGGCCGCGGCGCAGTTCGCCGCTGCGCGCAAGGTCGATCCTGATGCGCTGCGTGCGGGTGATCTCGTCTTTTTCCGTCTGGTTCCCGGCAGCCGCGAAGTGACGCATGTCGGCATCTACACGGGCCAACGACGCTTCGTGCACGCGCCGCAGACCGGCAGGAACGTGGGTGAGGCGAGCCTGGATGAACCGTACTATCGCGAGCGCTTCGCGGGCGCTGGACGGTTGTTTCCGGACGGGCCCGGCGCAGGCCCGCGCCTGCAGTCCTCGTCTCGTTGAAGGCGTCGCTGCCTCAGGCGTAGTGTGCGCGGCACTCGGCCTCGCGACCGCGCACGACGCGCCTGCCGGCGAGTGGTCCGTGCGTCTCGGTGACGACGGTGTGCTGGCCCTCGGAGTTCTCCGAGTCGTAATGGAAGATCCGTACCCAGTCGCGGGTGCGCTTCAATTGATGCGCCTGGGCCGTGTTGGAAAAGAGCGCGGTGAACTGCCACCCATCGCGCTCCGCGTGCAGCACGGGCAGCCATGCTTCATTCGAAGGATTGAAACGAATCGGTGCGATGGTCGGCAGCGTGCCGGCAGTCGCCTGCTCGCGGTACTGGCGGTCGATCGCCAGTACTGCCCCGACCGCAGGCACGGGACCCAGGGCGGCTGGCGGCGCGGCGCCGACGTCGCGGCCGCGAACGAGCATTGCGTGCAGGTTGGCGCGGATCGCTGCGGCGCGGCGTGGGCCGACACCCGGCACGTTCTCGAGCCTGCCGTCATGCGCGGCCAGTTCGAGTCCTTCGAGCGTGTCGAGGTGCAGTTCTTCGTGGATGCG
>JAPLSF010000386.1 GCA_026398785.1 Pseudomonadota bacterium
TGCGCGCGGTGCCGCCGACTCGCCCTTCGACTCGCGGCGCTTCGTCACTGCGAGCGACTTGCCACCTCGCGCCATGGCGGCCAATGCCGCTGCCACGTCGAGCAGGTCGGCATCGGTCTCGCGCAGGTAGTCTTCCAGGACCCCGCGATAGGCATCGCCGGTCTTCGATTCGACGGCGTCGGCTATTTCCTGCTTGAACTTGGTCGCGCGTCGCTCGTTCACGTCCTCGAGCGTCGGCAGGCTCATGGCCTCGATCGGCTGGCGCGTGGCCCGCTCGATGATGCGCAGCATGTTGCGCTCGCGGGGTGAGATGAACAGGATCGCTTCGCCACTGCGTCCTGCCCGGCCGGTGCGGCCGATGCGGTGCACGTACGATTCGCTGTCATAGGGCACGTCGAAGTTGATGACGTGAGTGATGCGGTCGACGTCGAGCCCGCGCGCTGCAACATCCGTTGCGACGACGATGTCGACCTTGCCCGCCTTCAGCGCCGCGACCGTGCGTTCACGCTGCGCCTGCAGGATGTCGCCGTTCAGCGCCGCCGACGCGAAACCGCGGGCTTCGAGCTTTTCGACGAGCTCGACCGTGGCCTGCTTGGTGCGTGCAAACACCAGCATGGCATCGAAGGCCTCGACCTCGAGGATGCGCGTCAACGCGTCGAGCTTGTGCATGCCAGAGACGACCCAGTACCGCTGCCGGATGTTGGTCGCCGTCGTGGTCTTCGAACGGATCGTGACTTCGCGCGGCGAACGCAGGTGCTTCTGTGCGATGTTACGGATCGGCTTCGGCAGCGTCGCCGAGAACAGCGCCACCTGGCGCTCTTTCGGCGCCATGCCAAGGATCTCGTCGATCGCGTCGACGAACCCCATCTGCAGCATCTCGTCCGCTTCGTCGAGCACGACGTACTTCAACGTCGCCAGACTCAGCGTGCCGCGCTGGAGGTGGTCCATCACGCGTCCCGGGGTGGCGACGATGACGTGCGTGCCGCGCTTCAGCGCATTCAGCTGCGGCGTGTAGCTCTGACCGCCGTAGATGGGCAGCACATGCAGTCCCGGCATGTGGTGCGCGTATTTCTGGAACGCTTCGGCAACCTGGATCGCCAGCTCGCGGGTCGGCACCAGCACCAGCACCTGCGGCTCGCGGCGCGAGACGTCCAGCATCGACAGGAAAGGCAACGCGAACGCCGCGGTCTTGCCGGTGCCGGTCTGCGCCTGGCCGATCAGATCGTGCCCTGCGAGCAGCACCGGGATCGTGGCTGCCTGGATCGGGGATGGAGATTCGTAGCCGACGTCCTTCAAGGCCGCGACGAGGGGCGCGGACAGGCCGAGTTCGGCAAAAGTCAGGACGGGTTGCTCGTCAGAGGGATTGCTTTGCATTTGGTTCTCACGCGGGACCGGAAATGCAGGCAGCGGGCACGGTGGGTGAAATCCCACTCGAAATCGAATCGCACGCGAAAAATGCGTCGGCCCTGGTCAAGAAACCAGCAAGCCGGCCGCCCCTTTCGAAGCGACCGGCCTATGTTCTATAGCGGGGAGATGTTCCGGCAACCCTGTGCCGGCTCGCCCAACCTGCGGGTAGTCCCA
>JAPLSF010000137.1 GCA_026398785.1 Pseudomonadota bacterium
TGGCGTCGGTACCTCGCTGTTCTACGAGCCGCACTCCTGCAAGCGCATCAATGACGGCATCGCCGCGTATCTCGCAGCGCACAGGATGGCGTCGGTCAGCAAGCTGATCGGCAGTCTCGATGCGCCGCAGCGGACCGTCCAGGCCTGCGCCTGCTGATTGCCTGTCCCGCTCGGGGCGAAATCGACGTCACTGTTCAGTGCGGTGCCGGAGGTGGAGGTCTTCGGCCGCGCCCCGTAGTCTGCCGCGGATCGTGTATCGTGCGGAGGACCCGCACGATTCACGGCGATCCTTGCCCGAGCGGGAGCGAAGCGATGGTGTCAGCGCAGTAGCGACGAGACCTCAGTGCCGCTTCGCTCCTGCGCTCGAGCTGCGGCGTCCGACACGGGGCGCGGCCGAAGACCTCCACCTCCGGCACCGCAGGATGCCTGCGTCGCTTTTTCGCCTCGCGGCAAAGGTGCAGACGCCCACACCCGCCTCGCGGCCGACCTCTCCCGCCGATGTGGCGTTACGGTGACTGCCCGCTCATCTGGTCGACGCCGGTTCGCAACCGCTGCGCCCAGGCCTGGACCGCGTGGCGAAAGTCGGCACTGTTGGCTACCGTGTTCGGGAACTGCAGGACATCTTCGTTCGTGAACAGGGTGCGGAATCTGCCCGCGAGCTCGTCTTTGATGTGCTGTATCTCGCTGCTCGATAGCTTGCGTGGCCCGGTTCCGGGGCGTTCGCTGGTGTTGCCCACCGGATACCAATCGTCGGGGACGGCGATCGCCAGCGGATCGAGCATGACCGTGCGATACCGGCCAGCAAGGCGGCGCAGCCGACCCGTAGCACAATCTTATGAATGCTACCCACGGCGAGACCCGACGGAGGGCGGATGAGAGTCTTCTCGGTCCTGAGTTGCAGAGCGTGCAACGTGCGATGAGGTCGTGCAGCGCTGCAGGTTGCGGTCTTCTGCCGCGCCTCGTGTCGAACGCCGCCGCTCGAGCGCAGGAGCGAAGCGGCACAGCGGCCTGGTCGCTACTGCGCTGACACCATCGCTTCGCTCCCGCTCGGGCAAGGGTCGCCGTGAATCGTGCGGGTCCTCCGCACGATTCACGATGCGCGGAGGACCTCGGGGCGCGGCAGAAGACCGCAACCTGCAGCGCTGCACGACCTGGGCGCGCGTCCCGCACTCGACGATGCAGGAAAGAGGAGACTCTCACCGGCGTTCTGCGTCACCCCTCGCATTACCGTTGGAGAGGTGAGAGCTAAACGTCGTCCATTCCGAGTTCCTTGAGCTTGCGCGTCAGCGTGTTGCGGCCCCAGCCGAGCAGCTTCGCCGCTTCCTGCCGTCCGCCGCGAGTCACCTTCAGTGCTTCACGCAGCAGCGTGCGCTCGAACTCCGGCATCGCATCGTCCAGCAACGGCGTGCTGCCAGTCGCGAGACGAGCCTGCGCCCAGCTCGCGAGTGCTACCGACCACTCGGTGCCGTTTGCCGACACCACGGAGCCGGCGCCCCCGAGATCGGCCGGGATGTCGCTCGCCTTGATCTCGCGCCCCGCGGCCAGCACCGTGAGGCGACGACACGCGTTGACGAGCTGCCGCACGTTGCCCGGCCAGTCGAAGGCGGCAAGAGCGCGCGCAGCATCTTCGGACAGCACTTTGGGCGCGACGCCGAGTTCGGTCGCCGCAACGTCGAGATAGTGCTGCAGCAGCTCGGGGATGTCCTCGCGCCGGTTGCGCAGCGGCGGCACTTCGATGCGGATGACGTTCAGGCGATGCAGCAGGTCTTCGCGAAAGAGATTCTCGCGCACCCGCGATTCGAGGTCCTGGTGCGTGGCAGCGATGACGCGCACGTCCACCTTCACGGGCAGCTGGCCGCCGACGCGGTAGAACTCGCCTTCGGCCAGCACGCGCAGCAGCCGCGTCTGCAATTGCGGCGACATGTCGCCGATCTCGTCGAGAAACAGCGTGCCGCCGTCCGCTTGCTCGAAGCGTCCGCGGCGCAGTTCGCTTGCGCCGGTGAACGCGCCCTTCTCGTGGCCGAACAGTTCCGTTTCAAGCAGGTCGGCCGTAAACGCCGACGTGTTGAGCGCGATGAACGGCTTGGTGGCACGCGGACTGTGACGATGCAGCGCGCGCGCGACCAGTTCCTTGCCGGTGCCGGATTCGCCGGTGATCAGCACCGTCATGCTCGAGCGTGAAAGCCGGCCGATCGCGCGGAACATGTCCTGCATCGCCGGCGCGTGGCCCAGCATCTCTGGAATGCGGCGCGACTCGGACGCCGACTCGACGGAATGCTGCTGCGTGGCTGCGCGCCGCACCAGCTCGACGGCCTGGTCGATGTCGAACGGCTTCGGCAGGTATTCGAACGCGCCACCCTGGTAGGCAGCAACGGCGCTGTCGAGATCGGAGTGCGCCGTCATCACGATCACGGGCAGCTTCGGCCGCCGCGTGCGCACATCGTCCAGCAGTTCGAGCCCGCTCTTGCCAGGCATGCGGATATCGGTGACCAGCACGTCGGGCTCGCCACGGCGCAAAGCGGACATCGCGCTGTCGGCGTCCTCGAACGTGATCGGTGACATGCCCGCCTGTTTCAGTGCCCGCTCGAGCACCCAGCGGATCGAGGCGTCGTCATCGACGATCCAGACTTCAAGTACCGGCGGTTGGTTCATTGGCGTCGAAAGGCAGCAGGATCGTGAAGACAGTGCGACCCGGGCGACTGTCGAATTCGATGAGGCCGTCGTGACGGCCGATCAGGTCTTGCGCGACGGCGAGGCCGAGACCGGTGCCGGTCTTGCGCCCCGTGACGAGCGGATAGAACACGGTGTCCTTGAGTTCGACCGGCACGCCGGGGCCGTCGTCTTCGACCTGGATGCCGACGACGACACGGTAACGGCGACTGCCGATGCTGGCATTGGTGAGCGCGCGAGTGCGCAGGACGATGCGGCCATGCTCGCCGACGGCCTGGATCGCATTGCGTCCGAGGTTGAGCAGCGCCTGGATGATCTGGTTCCGGTCGAGGCGCAGCCGCGGCAGGCTCGGGTCGTAATCGCGTTCGATCTGCACGCCCGTGGGCGCCTCGGCCGCAAGCAGGTGCCCGACGTGCTGCACGATCTCGTGGATGTTGACCGGCTCCTTGCGCGGCGGCTGGCCGGGCCCGAGCAGGGCGTCGACGAGCGCCGCGAGCCGATCGGCCTCGGCGATGATCACGGCGGTGTATTCATGCAGCGCCGGCTCTTTCAGCTGGCGTTCGAGCAGCTGCGCCGCCCCGCGCAATCCACCGAGCGGATTCTTGATCTCGTGCGCGAGCTGGCGAACCATCGCGCGGCTGCCGCCGAGTTGCGTCAGCAGCGCATTCTCGCGCGTGATGCGCTGATGGTGCGTGGTGTCGGCAAGCTCGATCAGCACACCGCCGCTGCGGCCGGGCGGATCGAACGGCGTCACGGTGACATCGAGCACGCGCGGGAGTGCGCCGGGGCCGGCCTCAAACGGAATCTCACGGCGCGAGTACTGCGCGCCAGCTGCGCGCGCGCGGCTCACGACACCTTCGAGTTCGGTGTTGGATCTGAGCAGGTCGCGCACGGCGCGACCGATGGTCTGGTTGCGGCTGACACCGAACAGGTCTTCGGCGGGCTCGTTCAGGTGCAAGACGGCGCCGTCACCATCGAGCCAGACGATGGACGTCGCGATGCCGTCGAGCAGTGCAGTGAGCTCGGCCGGCGTGGGTAGCGCGACGGCTCGAAGTTCGGCGGCCACGTCACGCCCTCCTTGCGGGGCGTGACGCGGTCGCGAGCGAGTTCAGCCGCCTCTGGGCGTCGTAGGAGGCCTCGGCATGGGCACGGGTTGCGGCGGCCGGACGGCCGGGCCCTGGTTGCGCGGATTGTTCACCGTCGTCTGCTTCATGTGAAAGACGAGCGGCGCGCTGCGGATCAATTCCCGACCGTCCCGGTTGACGATGACGCTCGTGACCGAGTGCACACCGCGCTCCACATTGGTGAGCGAATGCTCCATTAAGTTCTCGCCCGGCAGCAGCCTGCCATCGAGATACGTGAGCAGTCGATCCGTGGGCCCCAGTGCGGGCTCCGCACGCAGGCGAATGTTGATGACCGAGTCGGGTTCGAAGAAGTTGGCGCCGTTCTCCGGCGACCAGATCTCGAGCCTGTTGTAGGCGACCTCGGTCGCACCGGCTTGTGCCGCGGGCCTGGCTGCCACAGGCGTCGGGGCCGGTGGCGTCGCCGACGTGGTCGAGGGTGCCCCGTTCAGCAGGATCTTGCGCGCGCCGGGCTGCGGGTAGTCCGAGAAGTGCGTGACGCCGTTGGCGTCCTTCCATTGCCAGACTTCGCGACGTGACGACTGGGCCGAGCTCGCACAGGCAAGCAGGCAACCGAGCAGCAGAACCCAAGTCTTCATGGTCCGGAAGCATAGCGCCTAGCGATTCTGCTGACAAAGGGACACCCGCGATCCGCGAAGTGCGTCATGGACGGGGAATCTCGCCGGGCGGCCACAGGGAGCTGCCCGACGGGATCCAGACCGGACCAGCCCGGCGTCAGACGCTGTAATAGAGCTCGAGCTCGACCGGGTGCGTCGACATGCGCAGCCGCGTGACTTCCTGCATCTTCAGGTTGATGTAGGCATCGATGACGTCGTCCGTGAACACGCCGCCTTCCTTGAGGAACCCGCGGTCCTTGTCGAGGGCTTCGAGCGCCATGTCGAGCGAATGGCAAACGGTCGGGATGTCCTTCGCTTCCTCGGGCTCGAGGTCGTAAAGGTCCTTGTCCGCCGGGTCGCCCGGGTGAATCTTGTTCTTCACGCCGTCGAGGCCCGCCATGAGCATCGCTGCAAAGCAGAGATACGGGTTCGCCGTGCTGTCCGGGAAGCGCACTTCAATGCGGCGGCCCTTCGGGTTGATGACGTGCGGGATACGGATCGACGCCGAGCGGTTGCGCGCGGAGTACGCGAGCATCAC
>JAPLSF010000039.1 GCA_026398785.1 Pseudomonadota bacterium
CACCAAGGAGCGTGATCCGGTCAACTCGCGTTACATCGCGCAGTTGCTGGAAGCCGTGGGCGTCGATCACGTGATGGTGATGGACGTCCACAATGTCGCAGCGTTCGAAAACGCGTTCCGCTGCAGCGTCGACCTGCTCGAGGCCGCGCCGCTGCTTGCGGACAAAGTAGTCGAACAGGCGGGCGGGCAGCCCGTGACCATCGTGTCGCCGGATTTCGGCGGCGCCAAGCGCGCGCAGCGCGTACAGGAGCTCGTCGCGGTACGCTCTGGCACGCCGGTCGATTTTGCCGTCTGCGAGAAGCGCCGTGACAACGGCGAGTTGAGTGGCGACCTCGTCATCGGTCCGGTGGCCGGGCGGCACGCCGTCGTGGTCGACGACCTGATCAGTGCCGGCACGACGATCCTGCGTGCGGTGCAGGCCTGCCGCGCGGCGGGCGCGCTTTCGGTTACGGCTTTCGCGACGCATGGCGTGTTTGCGCCGGGCGCCGAGCGGCTGCTCGGGCCGGACGGGCCCGATCGCCTGTACGTCACGGACACGCTGCTGCCCACGCGACTCGCGCCTACCGGGGGGGCTGATGACAAGCTGGTCGTCCTGCCGGCATCAGGGCTGTTTGCAGAGGCTTTGCGCCGCATCGGCGCGGGCGAGTCCGTCGTGGCCCTGCGCGAGATGGAGCGCGGACCCCCCATGCGTTGAGCGCCAACCCACTGGCGTTTGTTAACCTCTCGCGACAACGCATAGAACCACGGAGCGCACCCGCATGAACGCAGCCCTCGACCCTGCTGTCGTGAAGATCGACGCCACGTCGGGCGCCGAAGAAAGGCTCGAACTCGATCCGGCACGGCTGGCGGCCGGCAGTCCGATGCCCGAGCAGTTCGTGCGCAATGCCTACACGGACGCCAGCGGCCGATTCTTCGCAGGCCTCTGGCGCAGCAGCATCGGAGCGTGGCGGGTGTCCTATACCGAGAACGAGCTGTGCGTCCTGACCGCCGGTCGCATCCGCATCACCGATGACCACGGCCGGCAATCGACCTACGGGCCGGGCGACAGCTTCGTGATGCCCGCGGGCTTCGCCGGCCTCTGGGAAGTCCTGGAGCCCGCCCAGAAGTTCTACGCCATCTACGAGCCCCCGGCGGCCTGAACCAACAAGGTGCGCCGGCACCATCCACTGCGCTTCGCCGGTGCATGAGTCCGGGCCAACCCCGCGCCAAACCAAGCTTTTTCGATGGCACGCTTCCTGCAGTGCAAGACGCCGAGCCGCGTCGCGCGGGCGTTCGTTCTGAAAACGTGTCGCCTCTGCTACACTTACGGCAATGGTCGTCCAATTTGTGTTGTTACTAAGCAACAAAGGGGTATCCGAAATGAAATTGACCCATGGCCTGGCTGCAGTGGCACTGTCCCTGGTCGCGATGGCTGCGCAGGCGGAAGTGACCGGCAACGCGGCGGTGCTCAGCGACTACAACTGGCGCGGTATCACCCAGACCTCGCAGGACCCTGCATTGCAGGCTGGCATCGACTACACACATGAAAGCGGCTTCTACCTCGGCGCCTGGGGCAGCAACGTCGACTTCGGCGACTGCTGCGACGAGAACGTCGAAATCGACCTCTACACGGGCTTCCGTGGCGGCGACGCGATCACCTGGGACGTCGGCCTCATCTACTACACCTATCCGGGTGCGGACGACATCGACTACCCCGAGATCTATGCGGGCCTCGGCTGGAACTGGCTGAGCGGCAAGGTCTGGTACTCGAACGATTTCGGCAATTCGGGCGAGTCGGCCTTCTACTACGAAGCCAATGCGACCTACGAACTGCCGGCCAACTTTGGCGTGAACGCGCACGTCGGTTACAGCGACGGCGACGCGATCGACCTGTTGTATGAAGACAGCTACATGGACTGGTCCGTCGGCGTGACGTATGCAATCAGCCACTTCACGCTCGGTCTCAAGTGGGCCGACGGCAGCGACCTGAAGATGCTGGACGGTACGCCGGACGACGTAAACAGCAGCGAAGGCGTGGCAATCTTCTCCGTTTCCACCAGCTTCCCCTGGTCGAAGGAGTAAGGGACTGGCGCGTCGCCTGACGCGTCGCGCAGCGAAAAACGCCCGGCTCCTCGCGGAGTCCGGGCGTTTTTTCTTTCTAACCCCTAACCCCTTACCCCTGGACCTTGGCGTCAGCCAAGCTCCTTCAGTACGCCTCCGAGGATCCCGAACACCTGGTCGATGTGGCTCTTCTCGATGATCAGCGGCGGCGACATCGCGATGATGTCGCCCGTGACGCGCACCAGCAGCCCCTGCTCGAATGCCCGCACGAACGTGTTGTAGCCGCGCAGTCCGGGCTTGCCCGGTATGGGCTCAAGTTCCACGGCGCCGATCAGCCCGAGGTTGCGCAGGTCGATCACGTGCGGCAGGCCCTGCAGCGAGTGCACGCCGTCGGCCCAGTAAGGCGCCATGTCATTGGCGCGCGCGAACAGGCCTTCCTTGCGATAGATCTCCTGCGTGGCGATGCCCGCGGCGCAGGCGACCGGGTGCGCGGAATACGTGTAGCCGTGAAAAAGCTCGATGGCGCCTTCCGGACCCTGCATGAAGGTGTGGTAGATCTGGTCGCTCGCCGCGACGGCGCCCATCGGCACCGCGCCGTTCGTGAGGCCCTTGGCCATCGTGATCATGTCCGGCTGCACGCCGAAGAAAGAGGTGCCGAACGGCGCGCCGAGCCGGCCGAACCCCGTGATGACCTCGTCGAAAATCAGCAGGATGCCGTGCCTGGTGCAGATGCTGCGCAGGCGCTCGAGGTAACCCTGCGGCGGGATCAGCACGCCCGTGGAACCCGCGACGGGCTCGACAATCACGGCCGCGATGTTGCTCGCGTCGTGCAGCGCGACGATGCGCTCGAGTTCATCCGCCAGGTTGGCGCCGTGCTCGGGCATGCCGCGCGTGTAGGCATTCTTCGCGAGATCGTGCGTGTGCGGCAGGTGATCGACGCCCGGCAGCATCGACCCGAACCACTTGCGGTTGTTGACCATGCCGCCGACGGAGATGCCGCCGAAGCCGACGCCGTGGTAGCCGCGCTCGCGGCCGATGAAGCGGGTGCGCGACGCCTCACCGCGGGCGCGGTGATAGGCGAGGGCGATCTTGAGCGCCGTGTCGACCGATTCCGAGCCGGAGTTGGTGAAAAAGACGTGCCCCATGTCCGGGGGCAACCAGCTCGCGACGTCGTTCGCCAGCTGGAACGCCGTCGGGTGCCCCATCTGGAACGGCGGGGCGTACTCCATCGTCGCAATCTGCTTGCTGACGGCCTCGCTGATTTCCTTGCGACCGTGGCCCGCATTCACGCACCAGAGGCCCGCCACCGCATCCAGGATCTGCCGGCCTTCCGGCGTCCAGTAGTGCATGCCTGCGGCCTTCGCCAGCATGCGCGGGTTGGCCTTGAACTGGCGGTTCGCCGTGAATGGCATCCAGAAGGCTTCCATCTGGTCGCGCTGCAGCGGGGCATTGGCAGTCATGGCGGGGTTCCCGAATTTGTAGGAATAATCGCCCGATGATAAGAAAAATTGACACTCGGCTCAAATGGCCGTGAAATTCGCGCTGTTTTGAGCCCCTGTGTGCAGGATATTGAACACCCCATGAGCGAGCTCATTATCGACGTCGGCGCCCACCTGCGTGCCGTGCGCACCATGTACGGTCTCTCGCAGCGTGAGCTGGCAAAGCGCGCCGGCGTGACCAACGGCCTCATCTCGCTGATCGAGCAGAACCGTGTCAGCCCGTCGGTCAGCTCGCTCAAGAAGGTGCTCGACGGCATTCCGATGTCGCTGGCCGAGTTCTTTACGCTCGATTTCTCCGCGAGTCCGCAGGTGTTCTTCCGGGGTGACGAGTTGCCGGTCCTGGGTGACCGCTCGGTGACCTTCAAGCTGGTCGCCGCGCGCCGCCCCAACCGTGCGATGGCCATGCTGCACGAGCACTACGCACCGGGCGCCGACACCGGCGCCGATATGCTGCGGCACAAAGGTGAAGAGGGCGGCGTGGTCGTGAGTGGCCGCATCGAACTCACCGTCGGCGCTGAAACCCGCCAGCTCGGTCCCGGCGACGCCTATTACTTCACCAGCGCGATCCCGCACCGCTTCCGCAACACGGGAGCCGAACCGTGCGAGATCATTTCAGCCAATACGCCACCGACCTTCTGAAACGGCGACAATCCACGCTTGCGTGACGTCACCGCCGGCAACCGAGAACAGCGAAGTCACATGAACCAGACAGCCGCTCCCACCGCGCAGGACTGGCGCGCCCGCGCCACGGCGCTTGCCATCAACGGCCAGGCCTTCATCGATGGCCGCTACGTGGACGCCGCCAGCGGCGAGACATTCGACGACGTCACGCCGATCGACGGTCGCGTGATCGCGCGCGTCGCTTCGACCGACCAGGCGGACGTCGAGCGCGCCGTTGCCGCTGCGCGTCGCGCTTTCGACAGCGGGATCTGGTCGCGGCAGCCGCCGCGCGAACGCAAACGCGTCCTGCAGCGCTTCGCCGAACTGGTCCTCGCGCACCGCGACGAGCTGGCGCTGCTCGAGACGCTGGACATGGGCAAGCCCATCTCCGACAGCCTGGCCGTGGACATTCCAGCCACGGCGCGCTGCATCGCGTGGTACGCCGAAGCCGTCGACAAGGTGTACGACGAGGTCGCCCCGACCGCCCACGACCAGCTTGCGCTCATCACGCGCGAGCCGATCGGCGTCGTCGCCGCGATCGTGCCGTGGAATTTCCCGCTGATCATGGCCGCGTGGAAGATCGGCCCGGCGCTCGCCGCCGGCAATTCGTTCATCCTCAAGCCGTCCGAGAAGTCGCCGCTGTCGGCGATTCGCCTGGCGGCGCTCGCTGCCGAAGCCGGCATTCCCGACGGCGTGTTCAACGTGCTGCCGGGTTACGGCCACACGGCCGGCCAGGCGCTGGCACTGCACATGGACGTCGACTGCCTCGGCTTCACCGGCTCGACGCGCACCGGCAAGCTCATGCTGCAGTACTCGGGCCAGTCGAACATGAAGCGCGTGTGGCTCGAATGCGGCGGCAAGTCGCCGAACATCATCCTGGCCGACTGCCCGGACCTCGATCGCGCGGCGGCAACCGCGGCCGGTGCGATCTTCTTCAACCAGGGGGAGATGTGCACGGCGGCGTCGCGCCTCATCATCGAAGCAAGCGTGCGTGACCGCGTGCTCGAGAAAGTCGTCGCGGCGAGCCGTGCAATGCAGCCGGGCGATCCGCTCGATCCCGCGACGCGCATGGGTGCGATTGTCGACGAGATCCAGACCAGGAGCGTGCTCGGCTACATCGATTCCGGCAGGTCCGAAGGCGCCGCCGTGCTGACGGGTGGCCAGCGCGTGCGCGAGCAGACGGGCGGCTGCTACATCGAACCGACGGTCTTTGCGAACGTGAAGACCGGCATGCGCATCGCGCGCGAGGAAATCTTCGGCCCGGTGCTGGCCGCCATCACGGTGCAGGATGCCGAAGAGGCCGTGCGTGTCGGCAACGGCGTCGAATACGGTCTGGCGGCCGCGGTGTGGACCCGCGACATCGGCAAGGCGCACCGGATCGCGAAGGCGCTCCGCGCCGGCATGGTTTACGTGAACTGTTACGACGCCGACGACATCACCGTCCCCTTCGGCGGCTTCAAGCAATCGGGCACCGGCCGCGACAAGTCGCTGCACGCGTTCGACAAGTACACCGAACTCAAGACGACCTGGATCGACCTTGCGCAATGAGCGGCTACAGCAACGTCACCTTCAACGAGATCGAGATCGGCGCAACTGCAAGCGCCGAGCGCGTGGTGGGCCAGACCGAGATCGAGGCGCTGCTGCTGGTTTCGGGCGACGTCGTGCCGTTCCACCTGGTGGAAGGCGTCACCGTCGAGCCGAGTGACCTGTGCGTCGAGGCGGTGGCCGCGGAAGCCATCATCTCGGGCATGCTCGAGCGCCGGCTGCCCGGCCCCGGCACGCGCGTCGTCTCGCAGCAACTCGAATTCAACGGCGTCATCCGTGTGGGCGACCTCGTCCGCGCGACCGTGACGGTCCTCGAGAAGACCGCCGAGAATCGTCGCGTGCTGTTCGACTGCACGGTGGATGCGGCGGGCGAGACGGTGCTGCGCGGCACGGTCGTCGTCGAGGCGCCCCACCGCAAGGCGTCCTTCCCCGAACTGTCGCGGCCGGAGTTCATGATCCGGCGCAACGACGTGTTCGCGCGACTGCTCAAGCGCTGCGAACCGCTCGCGGCGGTATCGTGCGCCGTCGCTCATCCGTGCGATCCTGATTCGCTGATGGGCGCGCTGGAAGCGGCACGACTGAACCTGATCGTGCCCGTGCTGGTGGGTCCCGCGGCGCGCATCCGCGCACTCGCCAGCGGCCTGGGTCAGGACATCTCGAACTATCGCCTCGTCAGCACCGAGCACAGCCATGCCTCGGCCGAGGCCGCGGTGTCGCTCGCCCGCAGCGGCAACGTCGAGACGCTCATGAAGGGCAGCCTGCACACCGACGAGCTCATGGCGGCGGTATTGTCGTTGCAGGGCGGCCTGCGCACCGAGCGTCGCGTCAGCCACGTGTTCGTCATGGACGTGCCGGCCTACGACCGCATCCTGTTCGTCACGGATGCCGCGATCAACATCGAACCCTCGCTCAGGGAAAAGGCCGA
>JAPLSF010000160.1 GCA_026398785.1 Pseudomonadota bacterium
GACATGGCGCCTTATGCCACCGACGGTTCCGTCTTCCGTGGTGCAGGCATTCCAACCTACGGCGTCAGCAGCGTCTTCATGAAGGAAAAGGACGAATTCGCGCACGGATTGAACGAACGCCTGCCAGTTGCGGCGTTTTACGCGGGATTGGATCACTGGTACGTGCTGCTCACTACGCTCGCTGGCATGAAATAGCGGTTTCAGGCATACTGCGTCCACAGTTTGCCGCCGCGCAGTCCGGTCTGCGCACGAGAGTCTTCAGCGCTTCCCTTCATGGGAATGCCTATGCGGCCCCTCCTGCAGACTGATCGAAGTCTGCATTTCGCTGCTCGATTCATCAAAGTTACGGCGCCAGTCCGGTGCCTGCACGTGCTTGCACGCGCAGGTTTGGCGCTCGGAAAAGTCATTCAATGTCATTCGAAAATTTCGGCCTCCAGGCCGAACTCGTGCGTGCGGTCCAGGAAATGGGTTACACGCAGCCCACCCCCATCCAGTTGCGAGGCATCCCCGCGGTGCTCGAAGGCCGTGACCTGCTCGCCGCCGCCCAGACGGGCCCCGGCAAGACGGCCGCCTTCGCGCTGCCGCTGCTGCAGAAGCTGCACGAAGACCAGCCGAATCCGCGTGGTTCGCGCGCACCGCGTGCGCTCGTGCTGGTGCCCACGCGCGAACTCGCCGCGCAGGTCGAGCAGTCGATCGTCGATCTCGGCGCCCACCTGCGCCAGCAGTCGGCGCTGATCTTCGGCGGCGTCAGCCCGCGCCCGCAGATCGACCTGCTGCGCCGCGGCGTCGACATCGTCGTCGCCACGCCGGGTCGCCTGCTCGATCACGCGAACGAGCGCAACATCGACCTGCGCAGCGTGCGCTACCTCGTCCTCGACGAAGCGGACCGGATGCTCGACATGGGTTTCATCCGCGACATCCGTCGCGTGCTCGCGCTGCTGCCGCCGAACCGCCAGAACCTGCTGTTCTCAGCGACATTCTCGGACGACATCCGCGGACTCGCGAATGGCCTGCTGCGCAATCCGCTCACGATCGAAGTCGCGCCGCGCAATGCGCCGACCGAACTCGTCGATCACCGCGTGCACCTGGTCTCGCAGGGCGAGAAGCGCGCCGTGCTGAGCCACCTGCTCAAGTCCGGCCCCAACGCGCAGACGCTCGTCTTCACCCGCACCAAGCACGGCGCCAACCGCCTGGCCGAGCAGTTGACGCACGACGGCCTGCAGTGCGCCGCGATCCACGGCAACAAGTCGCAGAGTGCACGCACGCGCGCGCTCGAGGACTTCAAGGAATACAAGGTGCAGGTGCTCGTGGCGACGGACATCGCTGCCCGCGGCCTCGACATCACCGAGCTGCCGCAGGTCGTGAACTACGAACTGCCGCACGTGCCGGAAGACTACGTGCACCGCATCGGCCGTACAGGCCGTGCGGGCTCCACGGGTCAGGCGTTGTCGCTGGTCTCGGACGACGAGCGCGATCGGCTGCGGGCGATCGAGCGCGTGCTCGGCCGCAAGATCAACGTGCTGCCGCTCGACCGTACGCAGATTCCGCGCCCGTCGGGTGAGGGCAAGACGCGCGAACCGCGTCACGTCGATCCGCGTGCCCAGCAGCAGCGACATGCCAAGCCGCAGGGCCAGGGTCAGCGTCAGCACCAGGGTCACTCAGGCGGCCAGGCGCAGGGCGGGGGGCAGGCTCATGGGCGTACGGCCGGCGGCGGCGTGCGCCGTCCCAAGCCAAGAGGTTTCCGCTCGCAGGCTTGAACCGACGAGGCCCGGCACAGTCCGGGCCTCGCCTCACCCTGGCACTCTGCGCTACGCCGCCTGCCTGAACTCGTAAGCGTCCATCGACAGCGCCGAGCCTTCCATTCCCGCGTAGATCCGGTTCGACTCTACGTTGGCTCCCGCTGCGCCGAGCGCAACGTACAACGGCAGGAAGTGTTCCTCCGTGGGATGTGCGCGTGCAGCTTCGGGTGCTTGTTCGCGGTAGGCGAGCAGTGCCTCTTCGTCGTCGCTCGCCAGTCTGCTTTCCAGCCATCGGGAAAACGCCGACACATACGGCAGCGGCTGCAACACATCGCGGCTCATCATCCAGTCGCGCAGGTTGTGCGTGACATGCCCCGAGCCGATCACGAGCACGTCGCGCTCCGTGAGCGGCTGCAGTGCGCGCCCCATCTGCAGGTGATGCGGAGTGCCGAGCCCCGGCTGCACCGACAATTGCACGACGGGCACGTCGACTGCCGGGTACATCCAGCGCAGCGGCACCCAGGCACCGTGGTCGATGCCGCGACAGCCGTTGATCGATGAAGTGATCCCTGCTTCGCGCAGCAGCGCCGCTGTTTCGTCGGCGAGTGCGGGCGAGCCCGGCGCGTCGTAGCGCAGCTTGTACAGCGATTCGGGGAAGCCCCCGAAGTCATGGACCGTCTTGAGCTGAGCGCCGCCTGTCAGCATTGGCAGCGAGGTTTCCCAGTGCGCCGACACTATCAGGATCGCCCGCGGCTGCGGCAGCGAGTCCGCGATCGCGCGCCAGGCTTCGCCTGCACCGCCTGCATCGAGCGCATGCATCGGCGAGCCGTGCGAGAGAAAAAGTGTGGGGAAACGTTGCATCGAGAGACTCGTCTTGCCCTCACCCCAATCCGCTCCCGCTTGCGGCGGGAGAGGGAGCCGGAAGCGGGAGTGGTAAAGGGGCGCGTTACTTCGCCAGGCCTTCGGCCTTCAGCGTTGCCTGCACCGCCGGGCGCGCGGCGACGCGAGCACGGAACTGCCGCACGGCCGGCCAGGAGGCGAGGTCGACCTTGTGATAGTCGGCCCAGTTCAGCACTACCCACAGGTAGGCGTCGGCGATCGAGAACGCTTGGCCCGTCAGGAACGGCTGCTTCTCCAGCGTCTTCGAGATGAACGTGAACCGATTGCCGAGTGCCTGCACGGCCCGTTCACGCACGTCGGCCGGGGTCTGCGGATTCCACAGCGGACCAAAGCCCTTGTGCACTTCCGTCGAGATGAAGTTGAGCCACTCCATCAGCTGCCAGCGGGCCAGGGTGCCGAAGACGGGCGCGATCGTGCCCGGCTTCTGGTCCGCGATGTACTGCAGCAGTACGCCCACTTCCGTGAGCCGCGTGCCGTCGTCCAGCTCGAGCATCGGCACGTAGCCCTTCGGATTGATCGCGTAGAAGTCGGTGCCGTCCGGCAACGTGTGCTTCATCAGGTCGACCTTGACCGCTGTGTAGGGCAGGCCGAGTTCATTGATCGCGATGTGCGGAGCCTGCGAGCAGGCGCCGGGCGTGTAGTAGAGCTTCATGAGTGTCTTCCCTGGTCAGGTGAACGATGGGGATTCGTACGTGCATGGTGATCCGGGCACTTGTCGGGATAAAGTGGGTTCAGATGGATTGATACTTGTGAAAAATGCAACAATCATCCAATGGACCGCTTTCTTGTCATCAGCACGTTTGCCAAGGTCGTCGAACTCGGCAGTTTTTCGCGCACGGCGGAGCGCCTCGGGCTCTCCACCTCGGCGGTTTCGCGACAGGTCTCAGAGCTCGAGTCGCACCTCAACGCCAGGTTGCTCAACCGCACGACCCGGCGACTGTCGCTTACCGAGGCCGGCCAGTCGTTCTACGAGCACAGCGTGCAGGTGCTCGCCGATCTTGACGACGCCGAAGCGTCCGTGCGCGTGGACATGGCCGAACCTCGCGGCACGTTGCGGCTGACGTGCGGCGTGAGCTTTGGGACGCGCTACCTCGCTCCTGCGCTGGCCGAGTTCAGCGCGCGGCATCCGGACGTGCTGCTCGACCTCGACCTCTCCGACCGCGTCGTCGACCTCGTCGAGGAAGGGTTCGACCTTGCGATCCGCATCGGTCAGATTGGTTCGCAGGGCATGGTGTCGAAGCGCCTGGGCTGGACGCAGATCGTCTGCTGCGCGTCGCCTGCGTACCTCGCGCGCCGCAGCGCGCCGATCCGCGAGCCGGCCGATCTCGCGCAGCACGAGTGTCTGAGTTACACCAACGTGGCTATGCCGAACGCGTGGCACTTCGAGGGTCGCGATGGAGGTGAGTCGCGCGTGACGGTGCGCGTCCCACCACGTCACCGCGCGAACAACGGCCAGGTGCTGGCGTCGCTCGCGGTGCAGGGACTCGGCATCGTGTATGAGCCGGATTTCATCGTGGCGCAGGAGATCCGCACTGGGCAACTCGTGCCCCTGCTGCCGGATCACCTTCCGCCGCGTTCACCGATCGCCGCGGTGTATCCGAGCCGCCGGCATCTCTCGGCGAAGGTGCGGTCGTTCGTCGAGTTCCTGGCCGAGCGCTACGAGCGCCGGCACGAGTGGAGCCTCGACGACCTCCCGCAATAGGCGCCACTCACCATTTCGCGAGAGCAGGTGCGGTCCACCCGATTCCTAGCCGCCGAAGATCTTCTGGAACAGCGACAGGAACATGTCGAACGCGGCCTGCGGATCGCTGCCCGCCTTGGCGGCGAAGTAGAGCAACGTGCCGACGTAGAGCACGGACACCAGTACGAACAGGTGGCCCAGCAGCACTAGCGCGCCATCCCGCTCGGCCATGCCCAGGCACAGCAGGATGATGCCGATTGCGGGAAGCGTGTTGGCGAACGGAATCAGGGGCAAAGGCGCCATCAGCGCAAGGACCCCGACGACCAGCGCGGCGCCGTGCACCGCATTGATGAACGGCGTGGCCGTGAGTCCCGGCATTCGCGGCCGTACCAGGTGCTCGAAGCGACCAGCGGCGTGTGCGGCACGTTCCAGGACATGCTGCACGGTCGTGCCGGGCAAAGCATGATCGAGCAGCCGGTCCGGCAGCCACGGCACGCGGTTCAACGTTACGGCGACGCCAATCAACAGCATCGGTGCGCCGAGCGCCGTGCTCATGAACGGCAACGACACCGGCAGCAGGAACGGCATCGCGAGGATGGCGCAGAAAACCAGCAGCCCCTGCTCGCCGACGAGGCCGAGCAGTTCACGCAACGTGACCTGATGCCCCTCAATCGCGCGCCGTGTCCCGGCCAGAGCTACGGAAAGGCGGACTTCGGGGTTGCGGAACTGGACGGCGGTCATGAGGTGTCAATTACACTACGTCGGCTGCCTCAAAGCGATGACATGGGTCACGCGGATGCGTCTGGCGCAATGCGGGGCAGGGCGCGGTCTTGATGCCGGGCGAACTCGCCGGGGCTCGGTTTACGACACCCGATCGTTGCAGCCTTCCCTGTGCGCGAGTACTTTGTTGCCTCGGCATTCTTTCAGTTGGGAGCCAGGCGTGGGCTATTCCGGGCAGTGTCAGTGCGGCGCGATTCGATACCAGCTGAGCGGAGAGCCCGGCACCGTCGCCCTGTGTCACTGCATCGATTGCAGGCGCAGTTCGGGGGCTCCCGTGATGGCATGGGCCGAGTTTCCGGAAGCCTCGCTGAAGTTGCTGCAGGGCGAACCGAAAACCATCAATTCATCGGGCACGGCCATGCGCAGTTTCTGCGGTGTGTGCGGCACCGGGCTGTTCTACCGCAATGCCGGGATACTGCCGGGGCTGGTCGAGGTGCAGCTTGCGACGCTCGATGCCGCGGACACGCTGGCGCCTACCATGCACATCCAGACGGCGGAACAGCTCCCCTGGATGGAACGCGTCCACCAGCTGCCCGCCTTTGAGCGGTTTCCAGAAATGTAGCTTCCCAGGTTACCGCATGGAGGCTTTCCACCATCTGCCTCCTGCTCGGCCAGTTGCGGGCCATCACTACCGGCGCGTGATGCCGCGGTAGCCGAGGGCACCGAGGACGACGGCCGCGACCAGCACCAGGATGAGTTGCACCAGCCGCCAGTACACGTGGTCGACCAGCGACGCGAGCTGCTCAGTGGCGTGCTCCGAGGCCTGATTCAACGCCGGCATCTTGCCGTCCGCCTGGCCGAGCAGCACCTGGAGCTGTTGCGCCGTTTCGCCCATCACGCGCAGCGCCTCGGTGTACTCCGTCACGTCGAAGGGCCGCGACTCATTCCGGGCAGTCGCTGATGCGGGGCGGTCGAAGCGGGCCAGCAGCACGTCCAGGGCAGCGATGGTCTCGCGAACCGAGTCGGACGTCGTGCCGCCGGCCTCGAGCGTCGAGCGCAGCTCGACGACCAGCGCCTGCAACTGGCCCTGGCGCTCGTCCAGGATTCCGGTCAGTTGCTCGATCGCGGCGGCCCGCTCCTCTGCGAACAGGCGCGGCAGGTCTGCGGCGAGGGTGCTTGCGGCCTGCGCGGCGCCGCCGACGCGATCAACGTTCTTGAGCAGCACCGCCGACTCCGGGGTCACGGCCATCTCGAAGGCGAGGCGCTGCGCCTCCATGCTGATGAGCTGGGGCGCGCGCTGGCCGTAGTAGACAGCCCGCTCGGCGAGCTGGCGGGTCTGCGCGATCTCGCGGACCGCGGGGTCGAGATTGCTCAGGGGATCGATACCCAGGAAGGAGAAGATGCTGGTGGAGGAAGCGGTGCCGGTGACCGTGGCGCCGGTGGCGAACGCGAAGTCCTCGAGGTGGATGAAGGGTACCGCGCGCCCCCCGACCGGATTCTGCCGGTGCCAGGCCTCGATGCCCGAGCGCAGCTCCATGACCTGCGCCTCGCTCAGCAGCTTGGATGCGAAGTTCCAGGCGCGCTCCTCCAGCGCCTTGTGCGCGGCGAGCAGGCCTTCGGCGCGCGGGCCGTAGAGTTCGCCGACCCAGCGGTCCTCGATCACCATGCGGCTCAGCATGGTGAACACCAGCATGTCGATGGTGTTGAGCTCCGGGTTCGGTCCCGCCGCGATCGTGAACGCGCTGGTGGCCTGGGACACCAGCCATGTCTGTGCTGCCAGTCGCTCGCCGGGATCGACGGTGGACTGCTGGAACACACCGACCCGTTCGGTGATCCGCGCTGTGTACTCGTCGGCGAAGCGCATGACGGAGAGCTGCATCTGCAGCAGAGCGGCGGCGCGCTCCTCGGCGCCCCTGTCGCGGAACAGCGACCGGGTGACTGCGCACCCCGACAGCAAGGTGGCGGAGATGAGCAGCACGAGCAGGACCCGGGACACCAGGGGAGGGTAAATCATGACGACGCCGTCTTCGCCTACAGGCAGGGTTCGCGGGCGCATTGTATCGCCTGCTGCCTTGCGGCCGCCCCGGCGATTTGCCGGCCTACTGGAACCTGCATAGAATCACCTCCGGACATGATCCAGTCCTTCCGGCACAAGGGATTGCGGAAGTTCTTCGAAACCGGATCCGTGGCTGGAATCCGGCCGCAGCATGCCAAACGGCTGCGGATGCAGCTGGCCGCGCTGGATTCGGCTCAGGTCATCGAAGACATGGACATTCAGGGATTCCGGCTCCACCCGTTGAAAGGTGCGGACCGCGGAAGGTGGTCGATCTGGGTCAACGGCAACTGGCGGCTGACGTTCGAGTTTCGGGACGGCCAGGCATACGTGCTTGATTACGAGGACTACCATTGATGGCCATGCATAATCCTCCGCACCCCGGCGAGTTTATTACCTCCGTGTATCTGGAGCCAAACGACCTGAGTGGCCGCGAACTGGCCGCCAAGCTGGGTGTCGCGCCATCCACGCTGAACCGTGTACTGACCGGCGCCAGCGGGGTGAGCCCGGAGATGGCTCTTCGGTTGTCCAAGAGCCTGGGCAGGACCCCCGAGAGCTGGCTGGCGATGCAGTACAGCCATGATCTGTGGCGCGCAAGACAGCAGGTGGACCTGAGCCGCGTTGCAAAGGTTCGCCTGACGGCAGCGTAACGCGGGGCATGACGATTCTCACACGCCAATCACACGCAGGACCGCCACCGTCCGCAAGTAATTGATCTGGCGTGCGGTATTGGGTCCGTCACGTGGGTTCGATTCCCATCACCCGCTCCACTTTCCTGCCGGACCGGTCGACAGAGTGACTTGCCTCACCTGCTCCGCTTGTTTCTCCTCTTCGATGAAGCAACGTTGCCCGGCACCGCAAGCGGCGGCAAGAGCGGTCGCCATCGCTTCTCCAGCATCGCGTCTTCCGCCACGCTCGCCGCGTGGGCGGCGCGCAAGGCAGCCAGAAACGCGGTGGCCGCGGGGCTCGGCGAGCGATGACGCAGCTTCATGAACGCCCAGTTGCTCCGCATCCAGCTTTCGCGAAAGACGGGCACTACGCGACGCAGCGCGAGTTCGTGCTTCACCATTCCGAGAGAAACCAGCATCACGGCATCGGATCCGATCACCGTGTCGACGGCGAGCGGGATCGTAGGGCAATCAACCGCGGGCACGGGGAGCGAAAGCTCCGTCGTCGAAGAAGCGCCCAGCGCATCTAGGAAGGGCTTGAGTACCCGCGGAGGCAGGCGGGAAACCTGCACGAGCGGGTAGTCGAGGACATCACGCAGCGACACGTTTGCCGCAGCCAATGGATGCCCGGCCCGCACGAAGAGGTACCCCTTGATGGGCTCGAGCGGCTCAAAGACATCGATCGATTCGTCGCCCTCCAGGATCGTGCTCTCGCCGACGACGAGGTCCAGCGCGCGTTGACGCAGGGCGCGACCCAGGACCTCGAGCGAATCGATCTGGACACGAATGCGCACGGCCGGATGCGCGGATACGAAGCGCGGCAGGGCGTGCGGCAACAACAGCTGCGCGGCGTGGGGGCCGAAGCCGACCGCGAGCTCGCCCTTGTGCAGGCCCTTGGCCAGCGCCACTTCGCGCTCGAGATCCGAAACCTGCGCGGACACGGCCGCGGCCTGTTGCAGGAACAAGTAACCGAAGTCCGTTGCCTGAGCCCCATGCCGGTGCCTGGTGAACAGCGGCAAGCCGATATCCGCCTCCAGATCCCTGATGCCGCGGCTGAGCGTCGGCTGCGCGATGCCGAGCGCATCGGCGGCACGGGTAAAGCTGCCGTGCTCGGCGAGCGCCGCCGCGTAACGGATGAGGCGCAGGTCGATGGACATTCCGAGAGCCGGGGGACAGAGACGAGCGAACTATAGCAAGAACGCATGGAAGCAATAGGTGCGGCGTCATTGCCAGCCTTCAAGCTATGGCTGACACTCAACGGCCCTGCGCCTGCAAGTCTGGGCATTCATGTCCATTCTGCAACGATGTGCAGTTTCGAATGAACGATTGATTTCCAATGAACCTCGCCCCACGACACTGAAGAATCCTCTTGTTATCGCGTGGCTCTGCGCTCTTGCCGCGTGGATGCCCGTCGCCAACGCCCAGCTGCACGGTCGCCATGAAGCCCGCTCCGGGGTCCTCGAGTTCGAAGCCAATGGCTATCCGACGGACCAGACCGTCGGACGCATTCAAGATGAGATCGACTACCTGCGCGCCGTGCAGGCCTACATCCACTTGCTTCCGGCCATAGGTTTCATGCAGTGGCGCAACGCGCACGATTTGACTCGACTCTTGCCAGGAGAACTCAATGCAGAACGACACGACACAGGCGCAACCCCTGCCCACGAGCGGCACGATCAATTCCCGCATCGGGCCCTTGGCGTTCGAGGGGGGCTACCCGACTGATGTCACCGTCACCAAGTTGTACGACGAGATGGACTTCCAGCGGGCCACGCAAGCCTACATCTGGGCGATGCCGATCGTCTCGTTCGCGAAATGGCAGGAGCAGCACGAGAAGGTGTTCGGGCAGGAGGATGGCGATCTCGTGCTGACGGTGAGTGTTCGCGAAAAGATGGGAATCCTCACCCCGAACGACACTACGCCGTACCTGATCGGGTACTTGAATCTGGAGCGAACCGGCCCGCTGGTGATCGACTACCCGAAAGGTCCGACGGCCGGCGGCATTCTCGACATGTGGCAGCGTCCGATCACCGACATGGGCCTGAGCGGTCCGGACAAGGGCGAAGGCGGCAAGTACCTGGTACTGCCGCCCGGCCAGAAAGCTCCCGAAGGCGCCGAGGGCTACCGCGTCTTTGAATCTCCCACCAACAACATCTTCCATGCGCTCCGCGTACTGGCGACGGACCTGAAAGAAGCGGAATCGCTGAAGAACGGTTATCAAGCCTATCCGTACGCCAAGCGCGACAACCCCCGCAAGACTCGGATCATTCCTGCGGGAACGAAGAAGTGGTACGCCTGGCCGGCAACTGGCCTCGAGTTCTGGCAGCTCGTCGCCAGGATGCTCAACGAGGAACCCGTCCACGAGCGCGACCGCATGATCGTGGCCATGCTCAAGCCGCTGGGCATCGAGAAGGGGAAAAAGTTCGAGCCGGACGCGCGGCAGAGGCAGATTCTGGAACAAGCCGCGGTGGTCGGCGAGGCGATGGCGCGGGCGAACACGTACGCCAGTCGAGAAAAGGAAGCCAGGCTCTGGGGGCCCGACAACCAGTGGAAGCTCATCATTCTCTGCGCAGCCAATCAGGAAACGGAGTATCACACCGCCCTGGATGAGCGTTCGGCTTACTTCTATGAGGCGGTGACGCTGTCCGATGGAATGACCACGAAGACGCCAGGAGTGGGCCAAGCCTACATGGGCGTCCGCAAGGACAAGGATGGGCAGTGGTTACAGGGCGGCAACAACTACACCCTCCGGGTTCCGTCCAACGCCCCCGCGAAGCAGTTCTGGGCCTTGACGCTGTACGACACCGAGACCCGCAGCTTCATCGATACCACGCACGAAATCGCCGGGCTGGATTCCCGGAAAGAACTGATCAAGAACGACGACGGTTCCGTGGACTTGTACATCGGCCCGGAGGCGCCGAAGGGCAAGGAGAGCAAC
>JAPLSF010000113.1 GCA_026398785.1 Pseudomonadota bacterium
TCCGAGGCGGATCGCTGGAACCAGGTGTCGCAGAACCTGAGCGACTTCGCCGGCCGTCCGCTGACCGTGCTCGAGAAAGTCTACGAGTCGGAGTACACGACGGCCTTCGGCAACCGCGGCATCGCGAACCTGCTCTACAACTGGGGACGCCTCTACAGCGAGCCCGAGGAAGCGCTGCGGGTGTACACGCGCGAGTGCTCGGTCGGCGTCAGCGCCAAGGACCTTGGCATGATGGGTGCGACGCTCGCCAACGGCGGCGTCAATCCGCTGACGAAAAAGCAGGTGATGCCGGCCAAGCACGTGCCGGAGCTGCTGGCGATCATGGCGACGGCCGGGTTCTATGACGAATCGGGCGACTGGATGTACACCGCGGGCTTGCCGGCCAAGACGGGTGTCGGTGGCGGCATCGTCGCGGTCGTGCCGGGCCGGTTCGCGATCGCTGCGTTCTCGCCGCGGCTGAACGAAGCCGGCAACAGCGTGCGTTCGCTGAAAGCGATCCGCGACATCGCCGGTGAGCTCGGCGTGGGCGTGTTCGGGTCGAACCCGAACTGACGGACGCGGTCGGCTGCCGCAATCCTTGCGGCAAGATGGGTCAAGCAGTAACGGCATCCCCCCATGTCGTTACGGGTCGGGGCAACGGTGCCCCGGCCCGGTTTCCTGCTCAGTTGAGGTGCAGTAATGCTTATCCTGAAACCTTTCGTGACGGCCATGCTGGCCCTGGCGGTCACGGTCGCCAGTGCGCAGGGTACGACCGGTACCATCGAACAGCGGCTGCAGCAGCTTGAGGCCGAGCAGGCCGCGATGAAACAGCAGCTTGCCGAACGCGACCAGCTGATCCAGGACCTGCGCAAGGAACTGCAGGCCCAGGGTGGGGTGACCACCAGCGAGGCGGCAGGGCCGGCCGTTGTTCCCGCGGGGCCCGGCGCGACGCGGCCGCCGCAGGTTGTCGATGCCTCGGTCCACCCGCCGCCCGAGACGGAGGCCAGGGGGGCCGACAGAACTCCGTTTGAGCCGAAGGTGGAGACCTGGGGTGTCTACGATCCCGGCGTGGGATTCGTCGTCGGCCAGACCGATTTCGGCGAACTGGACATCAGCGCGTACGGAATGGTCCGGTACATGAACCAGAACGACGACGACAACGTCTTCAAGGACCACCTCGGCAACGAGCGCGCGGTCGATACGCGCCACGACATTTTCTCGCATCGGATCATGGTGTTCCTGAAGGGCTGGATGGGCAGCGAGAAGCTCATCTACAACATCACCCTCTGGACGGTGAACACCACCGACCAGGACGCGATGTTCGCCAACATCGGTTACCAGTTCAGCAAGAAGTTCAGCCTGTACGCGGGCCTGACCGGCAACCCGGGGTCGCGCTCGCTGAATGGCTCTCACCCCTTCTGGCTCGCGCACGACCGCGTCATGGCGGACGAGTTTTTCCGACCCTATTTCGGCTCGGGCGTTTATGCGGTCGGCGAAGTGCTGCCGGGCCTGTGGTACACAGCCGCCATGTCGAACAACAACAGTTCGCTCGGTACCAAGGCGAGCCAGCTCGACCGCAAGTTCTCCTATGGGGCGACGACCTGGTGGATGCCCACGACGCATGAATTCGGCCCGCGTGGCGCGTACGGTGACTGGGAATGGCACGAGGACGTTGCGACGCGCTTCGGGCTGTCGTATTTCCAGAGTCCGGAGCAGAGCTTCCGCAATTCGGGCGGCAGCCCGGACAACACCACGCTCAGGTTTGCGGACAGCGTCAACGTCTTCGAGACCGGCGCGCTGGCAACCGGCGTGACCATCGAGAACGTCGACTACAGCGTGCTCGCGGTGGACGCCGGCGTGAAATACAAGGGCGTGTTCCTGCAGGCCGAGTACTATCAGCGCTCGCTCGACGACTTCGACGCTAATGGCCTGCTGCCAGTCAGCGAGGTCAAGGACAGCGGCTTCTACGTTCAGGCCGCCTTTTTCCCGATCAAGCAGAAGCTGGAGCTGTACGGCATTACGTCGCAGATCTACGGCGACGATGACGCAGGCTTCGGCGACAGT
>JAPLSF010000187.1 GCA_026398785.1 Pseudomonadota bacterium
ATGCGGCGGCCCTTCGGGTTGATGACGTGCGGGATACGGATCGACGCCGAGCGGTTGCGCGCGGAGTACGCGAGCATCACGGGGGCTTCGAAGCCCGGCACCAGGCGCTTGTAGCTGTTGGTGCTGGCATTCGAGATCGCGTTCAGCGCCTTGGCGTGCTTGATGATGCCGCCGATGTAGTAGATCGCGATTTCGGACAGGCCGCCGTACTTGTCGCCGGCAAAGATGTTCTTGCCATCCTTCGCCAGTGACTGGTTCACGTGCATGCCGTTGCCGTTGTCGCCCACCAGCGGCTTCGGCATGAAGGTGGCCGTCTTGCCATACGCCGCAGCCACGTTGTGGATGGCGTACTTAAGGATCTGCACTTCGTCGGCCTTCTTTACCAGCGTGTTGGCCGAGACGTTGATCTCGGCCTGGCCGCCGGTGGCGACTTCGGCGTGGTGCACTTCGACCTTGAGGCCGAGCTGTTCCATCGCACCGCACATGGCGGTGCGGAGGTCCTGGTAGGTGTCGACCGGCGGGACGGGGAAGTAGCCGCCCTTCACGGTCGGACGGTGACCGAGGTTGCCGCCTTCGAGCTGTGCGCCCGAGTTCCAGGCGCCCTGCGCGGAATCGACTTCGTAGAAGCAGCCGTTGATCGAGCTGCCGTGACGCACGTTGTCGAAGATGAAGAACTCGTTTTCGGGGCCCCACAACGAGACATCGGCGATGCCGGTCGACTTCAGGTAGGCCTCGGCGCGCTTCGCGAGCGAGCGCGGGTCGCGCTCATAGCCCTGCATCGTCGACGGCTCGACGATGTCGCAGCGCAGGTTGAGCGTCGGCTCTTCGAAGAACGGATCGACGATGGCGGTGCTGGCATCCGGCATGAGGATCATGTCGGACTCCTGGATGCCCTTCCAACCGGCGATCGACGAGCCGTCGAAGCCCTTGCCGTCCTCGAAGAAGGCGCCGTCGACCATGCGGGTCGGCACGGTCACGTGCTGTTCCTTGCCCTTCGTGTCGGTGAAGCGAAGGTCAACGTACTTGATTCCCTTTTCCTCGATCAGCTTGAGGACGTCAGCGCCGGTGCTCATGGAGTCTCCTGATGAATTCGTGCAGCGAATGAGATGCCCAGGGTCGCTCGCCGCGACGGCCCTGCAGCGTTGTCTGTGAGCGCAATCGGAATGCACCAATTATGCCACCGCACAAGAAACGCGCAACGTTTGGCTGCCGGTACCGATTCAGGCCGCTCGCAGTCACTTCGATGGGCTATGGTGGTGCATCCAGGACAATCCTCGCCCTATTCTGGTGCAAAGCTGTCTCTGCCAGACTCCCGCCTATGGCGACCTGTTTGGTCGGGACGCAGCACAGCCGGCGGGTGCACCGGTCGTCACGTCAGCAGATTCTGACAAATGCCATGCTAAAGTTGACACCGGTTGGAGGGGGTGGAATTGCGCGTGATGGCTGCTGCGCGAGCGGTGGCTGGGCGTGTTCGTCGCAAAAAAAGGCCCGCGCCAATGCGGGGGAGGTCCCTTGATGAAGATTCGCGCCATGGATCGCCGCAAACTGGCGATCGCGCTCGCATTCGGCGTCGTGACGGCACTCGCGGGTTGCGGCTCGAAGGAAGAGCCCGCAGCCACGACCACGGCTGTCGCCCCACCCGTCGCAGCACCGGAGGCGGCTCCTGCCGCACCCGCCGCCGCGCCCACCCCGATTGCTGCCGCTGACGTCGCCAACGCCACGTGGACGCCGGAAGCGCTCGAAGAGCTGCTCGCGCCGATCGCGCTCTATCCTGATCCGGTGCTGTCGCAGGTGCTGATCGCCGCGACCAATCCGCAGGAAGTGCTCGACGCCGGCAACTGGCTGATCGCGAACGAGGGCCTCACGGGTAGAGCGCTCGACGATGGCGCCGCGAAGGCGGGGTTCACGCCACCCATCCGCGCGCTCGTCCAGTTCCCGCAGACCATCGACATGATGTGCATGGAACTCGGCTGGACCACCGAACTGGGCCAGGCGTTCGTCGCCGACCAGGCCGGCGTGCTCGACGCCGTGCAGCGCCTGCGTAGGCAGGCGATGGACGTCGGCAACCTGAAGTCGTCCGCGGCGATGAAGGTCGAGACCCAGGTACAGGAAGGCAGGGAAGTCGTCGTCCTCAAGCCGCCGAAGCCTGAAGTCGTCTACGTGCCGACGTACGACCCGCAGGCCGTGTATGCACCCGCACCGGCGGCTCCAGCCGCAGCCCCGGTCGCAACCACCACGACCACGACGACCACGGAAAAGACCGGTCACAGCACCGGCGCGATGGTCACGACGGGCCTGCTCGCCTTCGGCGCCGGCATCCTCGTCAACGAACTCTTCGATGACGACGACAATCCTCGTCAACGAACTCTTCGATGACGACGACAACCATCACAACGGCTACTACTACCCGAACTACGGTCATGGCGGCATGCCGTATTACCCGCCGTATCCGTACCGGCCGTCGTACGGCGGCGGGTACTACCCGAGCAACGGGTACAACCGCCCGCCGAACTACAACAGCGGTTTCCAGAACAGCGGCAACATCTACGTCAACACCGGCGGCGGCAACCGCCCT